>DATHIE010000280.1:0-4916 GCA_035316905.1 Chryseolinea sp.
TATAAATGTTCTGTATGGTTGTCCGGTTCTGAAGCCTGTTCCACACTCTTACCTTCACCCCAAATGCCGGCTTGCCGTCAGACAATATCTTAAACTTCACTGCGTCTCCTTTCTTCAATTGATAAGGGTTAATTTCAGGAATGATCTCGATAGGAAAGCCAAGTACCTTTTTGTAAGTATCATCCCGCTTATTGCCAGACTGAAGCAAAAGCTTTGAATAGCGCCGGTAAAATTCCTTTGCAGGCTTGTTCAATGAATTGGTCTTTTTTCGTTGCTCGAAGGCCTCATCAAGTCCGTCTTCTTTTAAATAGTCATTGAATTTTTCGGCATCTAACTCGGAAAATGAATTGTTGCTTTCAAGTGAAAGCAAATGTGTTCCCTCCTCCTGCAAGGTAAGGCTCAGATTATTTTTGGGATCGACCAGTACGCTGTCCACCAAACTCTTCACATCGTTCCCATGATGTAGGTCGAGCTTTTCGACTTTGTGTTGTTTTAACCTCCACGGCTCGCCAATAAAGTTTTCGCCGACCACGAATCGCACTTCAGTGTGTTCGCCGGGATGTAAAAAGAATTTCACAGGCTGCATCCAGAATTCGTGTGCCTGTACTAGCGTGATCAGAACCGTCAAGAACGCCACTATCGAAATCTTTCTAACCATATGAATCAAGCGACACAAATAAAGTTAACTTATCAAGAGTTCATTATTTCCTCGAGTTCCTCGACTTCTTCCGGAATATTCTTCATGAGATCGTAAACGCCATTCTTTTCGATCATGACGTTATTTTCGATCCTAATGCCAAGCCCTTCTTCGCGGATATAAATCCCGGGCTCAACTGTCCATACCTGGCCGACCTTCATCTTATGGTACATGTTACCCACGTCGTGAACATCTAGACCTAGCTGGTGACCTGTGCCATGCATGAAGTACTTTTGAAACAAGGGCTTGCTCTTGTCCTGGTTCTTCACGTCTTTTTTATCGAAAAGTTTGAGACCAATCAGTTCACTTTCAACTATTTTTTGGATCTCTTTGTGATAGTCGTAATACCTCTCTCCCGGCTTAAGGAGTTTTGTAGCCTGACGTTTCACTCTCAGTACGGCATTGTAAACGTCTTTCTGCCTTTTGGAAAACTTACCGTTTACAGGAATTGTCCGTGTAAGATCAGCATTGTAATTCGCGTACTCGGCACCGACATCCAACAGCAGAATATCGCTATCCTTGCACTGCTTTTCATTTGCAATGTAATGCAGCACACATGAGTCAGCACCCGAGGCGATTATCGGTTCATAAGCAAAACCCCTTGAACAGCTTTTAAGGAATTCATGGGCGAACTCCGCTTCGATCTCGTATTCCATTACGCCTGGCTTCACAAATTTTAAAACCCTTCGAAAAGCCGATTCCGTGATATCACATGCACGCTGCAGCAAGTCAATCTCGATCTTTGATTTAACGGAGCGAAGGTCGTGCATAATCGGAGCAAGACGCTCGTACTTATGCAATGGGAAGTTCGCCATACAGGATTTCACAAACCGCATCTCACGAGTTTCAACCATGACGTCGGCACGGTAGTGGTCATTGGTGTTCAGGTAAACATGCTCGACATCACCCATTACCATTGCAGTCTTGAACAACGTATTAAATTCCGTCGTCCATAGTATCGTCTCAATGCCCGTTGCTTCTCTCGCTTCTTCCTTAGTGAGCTTGTGACCTTCCCACGTTGCAATGCGCTCGTTTGTTTCGCGAAGGAATAGAACTTCTCTGAATTTTTTGTCCGGAAAATCGGGACACAATAATAAGATCGTCTCTTCCTGATCTACACCAGTGAGATAGAACAAGTCGCTGTTCTGACGAAAACGCATCGTTCCATCGGAGTTGCTGGGCATGACGTCATTAGAGTTAACTACAACGACAGGATTTGACTTCAGATTCTTCAACAGCCTTTTGCGATTTGTAATGAAGAGTTCTTTATTGATGTTTTTGTATCTCATGTTGAATACCTATTTTCAGAGGTGCTAATTTAAGTCAAAACTCTATGAAGCCAATCGCTTGTTTATCAAACTCAATACTGTTTGTTATGATCTCTGCTGGTTTGGCGTACGGTCAGTGGAAATACGAACCAACGCCCGAAAATGTGAAAACGCGTGAATGGTTCCAGGATGCAAAATTCGGTCTCTTTATACACTGGGGAGTATATAGCGTGTTAGGTGACGGCGAGTGGGTTATGAATCAACAAGAGATCCCCTTAAAGACTTATGAGAAGTTGCCGGCATTTTTCAATCCCACCGATTTCGATGCAAAGGCATGGGTGCAAATGGTTAAGGATGCGGGGATGAAGTACATTACTATCACAAGCAAACATCACGATGGATTCGCGATGTGGGATAGCAAAGTATCAGACTATAACATTGTCAAGCGCACTCCCTATGGCAAAGACGTTTTGAAAATGCTTGCCGATGAATGCCACAAGCAGGGCATCAAACTGTTTTTCTATCATTCCCAGCTCGACTGGCATCATCCAGACTATTTTCCGCGTGGTAATACAGGCGGTAGTTACACCGGCAGACCCGAGACCGGTGATTTCAACAAGTATCTTGATTATATGGACGCACAGCTCTCCGAATTGCTGACGAACTATGGGGACATCGCAGGCATATGGTTTGATGGTATGTGGGACAAAAAAGACGCTGCCTGGCGTTTGGAAAAAACGTATAAGCTTATTCATCAATTGAAGCCGGCGGCATTGGTTGGAAGCAATCATCACAGAGCACCCTACGAAGGCGAAGATTTTCAAATGTTTGAGAAAGACCTGCCAGGTCACAATACAACCGGATTTTCTTCGGAACAGGTAGTCGGAGCGTTGCCAAAAGAGACCTGCGAGACAATAAATAACTCGTGGGGATTCCATCTAAAGGACGACCACCACAAGGATAAGAAGGTACTCGTTCAGTACCTGGTAAAAGCCGCAGGGTATGGTGCAAACTTCTTGCTTAACGTCGGCCCTATGCCCAATGGAAAGATCCAGCCGGAACATATTGCTTCCTTAAAGAGCGTGGGTGAATGGCTGACTGCCAACGGAGAAACGGTCTATGGTACCAGGGGTGGCCCACTTACGGCCAGAGATTGGGGTGTGACGACGCAGAAAGGCGATAAAGTATATGTACACATTTTGAATTGGTTCGACGAATCATTAACAATCCCTTCGTGGGGAAAGAAAATAAAATCCGCTAAACTTTTCAGTGACAAATCCACCGTGAAGTTCATCGAGAACGAATACGGCATCACGATCAAAGTTCCAAAATCAAAAATGGATGAACTTGACACGATCGTTGAACTGGAAATCAAATAATTGGCTAGGCGAACTATTCTGTAGGGAATTCTTTCATTTCCATTACTTCTTCAAGCTGCGCAAGGTGGCGGTTAGCATGAGCCGGTATCATCACGAGCCACTGATAGGCCGTGAGTTCTCCAAATAATGGATGAGAGGCAATATGGTTCTTCAGCGGGTCTTTCGTGTTCTTGACATAGACAATTGTTTTTTCACGTTCAATCTTGAATGCCGCTATCAGATCCTTTTTTGTAGCATAACGATTAGTTGGGACAAGCACTTCCGGAGCCCGCGATTTTTGCGTTCGATCCTTAAGTCGCTCGATCATCGAGTTTTCTTTGCCAACAAGACTGTTAGCCTTCGAATTGTCGGCAGCCGACTTAAGAGAATTCTGAGCAACAGAAAGTAATAACCCGTCTGAAAGCGTGATATGTTCCGAAATCTCGGCTACGGACCACTGGCCTGCCGCTGGTTTATATTTCCATTGCGTTTCACTGATCTTGTCAATGTCCGCAAGGAATTTTTCGCCGTTTTCCTCAAGCATCCCAATGACGAATTCTCTCTCCTCCTGCGTAAGCTGCTGACAGGATGCGGACAGCGCAAAAAGAAGATACGCCAGAACGAACAGGCCATTTCTCATAAGAAGTTCCAGAAAGTTGACTATGCTTCGCGGTCCATCGGTGCATTTACTTCATCCGTAGTCACCCAGTTGAGCAGCACGAATGTTACCAACAGGCCAGAGAAAAATCCCTCAAGCACCACGATAAAAGCTGACATGTACGGATTGAGATATCGTCCCATCGGCTCATTGTCGATGATAGATTGCATCATGTCCGCATCAAGCTGCATATAAATAAAGAGAAACACTCCAAAGACCAGGGAAGCAATACCACCGGTAGCGACCCCCATGATCAAACCGCGAAAATAATTGAGGTGGTCCGTATGAGTAAGCTTGAATTTTTTCAATGCCATGTAAATACCAACGCTGAGAATAACAAGGTTCAAAAGGCGGAGCTCCACATGGTGTCCTAAGTCTATCATTTTCATAATGACAAAATAGACGATCAATACTCCGGCTATCCTCAGGCCATAACTCTCCGGTATGCGGTTTGGGTCAGAAAAAAAGCTCATGTCTTGAAGGTTTTGGTGTATCCTAATTTACATTTTTCGGATCATTTCCAACGTTTTCGGAGCTATTAATTTGCTAAATTAGATCATCAAATCACCGATATGAAAACGCTAAAAATCATCGGAATGGTTGTTTTCGCGATAGTCGTTATACTGACGATTGTGATAGTCATGCAACCCGAGAAAGCGCACATTGAGAAATCTATTGTCATCAACGCGCCTGCAGCATCCATCTTTCCCGAGGTGAGTAATTACAAAAATTTCAATGTGTGGTCAGGCTGGACCAAGATGGATCCCAAGGTCAGCGAGACATTTGACCGAACACGGGCCAACGTCAGTTCGAAAATGGTGTGGGAGGGTTCCGAAACGGGTCCAAGATTACAAAGGATCGAAGAGATCGAAGAAAACAAACGAGTAAAATGCGCAATGACATTTGCTGGTTACGATGGCATATTTTACAGCGAG
>DATHIE010000281.1:0-3245 GCA_035316905.1 Chryseolinea sp.
GTTACCGATGACAGAAGCGATGACAAGATTTGACAACCAGTGGGAAGGCTGGCGTGGCGAGACCAAACAAACCGACGACGTACTATTAATCGGAATAAAATTTTAGACGACATACCAGTTCGGGTGATTTGAACGCCCGGAAGGTTTTAAATGAAAAACTTATATCTTAGTGAACCACATTCTTATAATCTAATCTATCAGAAGCATGAATTTTATTTATGACCTGCACCGCACCATGATGTCGCAGAATCTAATTCTGGTGTATCAGGGTGATTTCACCCAAGAAAGCACCAAATCCATTCTGTCCATGGCCGAGCGAAATCTTGATTCTTCCGGCGAAGACTCGAGCATCAAGCGTAAGGTGTTTAATGTTATGGTCGAGGCACTGCAAAATATCGTAAAACATAGCGATGAACTGGTCGACGGCCAGACGCGTAGCCACGCCGCCATCTTTCTTATCGGCAAGGAATCCAACCGCTACAGCATTATGTCCGGTAATCCCGTTCGTAAAGCAAACGTCGACAAACTCAAGAAAACGCTTGAGCACATTAATGGTCTTGATAAAGATGGTTTGAAAGAACTTTATAAGGAGATTATCAAGAATACAACGATCTCCGAAAAAGGCGGTGCTGGTCTCGGCTTCGTGGACATGGCCCGTAAGTCGGGTGGAAAGCTTCAATTTGAATTTCCGGAAATGAATACCGATTACTGTTTCTTTTGCCTGAAGGTAAATGTGCCGCGCGATACTGAATAATTGATTATTGAATAACTAAAATAGATCTAATACCATGGAAATTTTAAATCTTGAAGGAACTGAAGATACTCCGAAGATTATCCTAGATAAAAAGAATGGAATATTTGAAATATCCGGACGCTCACTCCCTGAAGACTCAGCGGAATTCTATCGGCCAGTTTTGGAGTGGATTGAACAATACGGGGAGCAGTCCAATCCTTCAACTGAATTCGTCTTCAAACTGGAATATTTTAACACAGCGTCGTCGAAACTTATTCTTGATGTCTTATCTGCACTGGAAGACATCAAAGGCATGAAAATATTATGGTACTTCCACGAGGATGATGAAGATATGGAAGAAGCCGGACAAGAGTTTTCTGAATTGGTAGAGATTCCGTTCGAATTCAAGACTTACTGATCCGGACAATTTTCTCACCTTGTCGGTTATTGGCCATGTTTTAGAATTTCGCTTTTGAATTCTACTGGGCTGGTAACCGATATTTTTTGATACCTTTATAACATCACCTTCATCCTATGAGTGAAGAAATACTCAAAGCCCTCACCCAACTTTTTGCAATCATTACAAAACAGGACGGCGGAGTTACTCAACGCGAACGCCAATTTGTTATCAACTTCTTTCAAACAGAACTTGATCAGGATTCCATAAAAGAATATGTAGATCTCTACGACCAGTTCTCCGGGTACGGCAAAGGCGAAGAAGACACCGGAAAATCCAAGCTGACATCCGTTAAAGATTCAGTAAAGACCCTGGGTATTTGCAAGAAGATCAACAAGACACTTACGCAAAAGCAAAAAGTGATTGTGCTGATTAAGCTACTCGAACTCGTAGGCACCGACAAGAACTTCACTCCACAACGGATGGAGATCATCAACACTGCATCCAGTGTGTTCAATATTGTTCAGGACGAATATCACCATATTGAAAGTTTTGTCATCACCGAAGATGCAAAGTCTCTAAACTTTGCGGACATTCTCCTGCTCGATAAAGGTCATAGTAACGAGGAGGGCAGACTGAACAAACATGTGCATGGCCACATCGAGGGAAGCCTGGTATTCATGCGAGTGAGAAGTGTCGAGATGTATTTCACAAAGTACATGGGCGACGAATCGAATGCCCTGAATGGCTTTCCCATGCAGCCAAACCGCGTTTACCTTTTCTCTCACGGTAGCACTATCAAAACGCAGGCAGGCGACGCACTGTACTATAGCGACCTCGTTGCTCATTTCAATGAAGAGATCAAGACAACAAAGCTTTCATTTAACGTCTTCATCGAGGAGCTCAAATTTCCAACAGGAGCAATTGGTCTCCGGAATGTAGTGGTGGCTGAAGGTCCGGGTAAACTTATCGGCATCATGGGTGCCAGCGGTGCCGGTAAAACAACGCTGCTTAATG
This sequence comes from Chryseolinea sp., assembly GCA_035316905.1. Taxonomy (GTDB): domain Bacteria; phylum Bacteroidota; class Bacteroidia; order Cytophagales; family Cyclobacteriaceae; genus Chryseolinea. The sequence goes on from DATHIE010000281.1 coordinate 2,148, forward strand.
TAATGGCAGGACTGGTCCAGCCAACGAAAGGTCAGATCCTGATAAACGGCTTTGACATAAACACACAAAAGGACAAGATCCATGGTGTAATTGGTTATGTATCGCAGGATGACTTGCTGATTGAGGAGCTCACCGTATACGAAAACCTTTACTACAACGCCAAGTTGTGTTTCGCGGATTTTAGCGAAGAGCAACTTAACAAACGCGTGATGGAAGTACTGGAGAACCTGGGCCTTGATCAGCGCAAAGATCTTCGGGTGGGCAATCCATTGGATAAAACCATAAGCGGAGGACAGCGCAAACGTCTCAACATCGCCCTTGAATTGATCCGCGAACCAGCAATACTTTTCCTGGATGAACCCACTTCCGGACTTTCTTCCAGAGACTCTGAAAATGTTATCGACTTACTGAAGGAACTATCGCTGAAAGGCAAGTTGATCTTTGTCGTAATCCACCAACCCTCATCGGATATCTACAAGATGTTCGATAAAATGATCATTATGGATACCGGTGGATATCCAGCTTACTATGGACCGCCGATCGACGCGATCACCTATTTCAAAAAGTCAACGCATCAGGTAGATAGTAACAGAGGGCAGTGCGAAACATGTGGAAACGTAAATCCCGAGCAGATCTTCAATATCATCGAAGCCAAAGTAGTCGATGAGTACGGTCAGCCGACATCAAAAAGAAAGATCTCACCCCCACAATGGTATGATCTTTTCAAAGAACGGTTTAAGATAAACCGCGTCGAGGACATTAAGGAAGAACCTCCAAGATCGTTGCGCCTTCCCAACAAACTGAAACAAACCTTCATCTTTGTTACGCGCGACACACTTTCAAAACTTAGCAATAAACAATACTTGCTCATCAACTTGTTGGAGGCCCCGTTGCTTGCATTGATCCTTGCTGTGATCATTAAGTACAGGAGCTCCCCGGGAGGAACGGAATATGTTTTCCGCTTTAATGAAAATTTTCCGGCGTTCCTGCTAATGAGCATTATCGTGGCTTTGTTCATGGGGCTAACGGTGAGCGCTGAAGAAATAATTCGCGATCGAAAGATCCTTCGTCGTGAATCATTCCTCAATCTGAGCTGAA
>DATHIE010000282.1:0-12599 GCA_035316905.1 Chryseolinea sp.
CCCATTTCGGATCCACTCTGGCATAAGGGGCATTTACAATTCCTGACATGTCAAAATCATAAGGAACGGCTACATAGATGCCTTTGTCCGTAAGCACGACCTTTATGTTGTGAAAGAAGGTTGTGGAGAAGTCGGTGTTAGCGATCATATATTGAAACAGGTCAAAACGCAAAGCAAAAGTGTCTTCCAGTTGCATAGGATTCAGTTTTGACTCATCGACCACTTTTGCCTGTAAACGATCCGCCAGCTGATCATCGTCTTCGATAAAAAATCCATTGACCTGTGAAATTTTTTCGCGTTTTCCCTTTTCAACAAGCGTAATGTCGAGCATGCGCGTTCGGAAATGGTAGGTAGTTATTGGTTGATAAAGCTGGTAACAGAGGTACTCTTTATTAATAAGCTCCAGACTGCTTTTTGTTTGGTAACAAGGAAGTACCAGTTTGAGGCTCTTCGTTCCTTGGAACACTGTGTTAGCAGCATCCTTCTTTTTTATTTTGATGCGCAACGGTGGATAAGAGCAATTTTTCTTCCGGAAGTTTCCCCTGGCACGTATACTGATCGGTATTGAATCCCACCCGCCGCTGTTGTTCTTGAAAGAGAGTAGCGCTGGAATATAGGTGGAATCATTTGTCTTTTTTTTCACCTCCGAAAGTGAAAGTGCCAGCTTGATCGATAGTGGGCTTCGTTCCTCAAATAGCGATTGCTTACGTATATCCTGAGCGTGGGTATTGCACAACGCGTAGCACCAGAGGGCGAGGGTCAGGATATTTGTTCGGCAGTTCATAGGCCAGGCGGCATGGATTAATTTACACTATCGCGTACTTCTATCCTACTTCCGCGCCTCGGGAGGAGTTTCTTTTTATATTATATTTGATTATGTCATCCGTCGTTCCCCGTTTTGAGTACGATATTTTCATCAGTTACCGTCACAAAGACAACAAGGGTGAACATTGGGTCTGATGGTCTCCAGCACCTCCGTGGTTACAATCCGTCAAAAAATGAAACTCGAAAAAAATTTATCACAACAAAGCTACTTCTACTTCATCGTATTTTTCTTGCTGGTGATCTCCGCCTTTTGGATGACATACATCACTAGAATATTTGAGCAGCCAAACTATCGAATGCACCTTCATGGCATCACGCTCACACTATGGTGCATCATGTTGATTTCTCAAGCATACCTCATACGCACAAAAAATAACGGCCTGCATAAACGTCTGGGTAAGGTTTCGTACTTATTGGTTCCGTTGATTTTATTCACTTCGCTGGACTTGTTCCATTATCAGTTGAGCAAGGTTCCAAGTCTACGCATCATCGACTATCACTCCGTCGCGCTAGTGGTCAACGCCCTGATCGCATTCGTGATTCTGTATGGGCTTGCGATATACTACAGGAAGAGATCAGGACTCCACGCGCGTTACATGGTAAGCACTGTGTTTCCGTTCATAACCCCAGCTACAGACCGAATCATACACATCTATTTTCCATCTGTCGTACCACATTTCTATGCCATTGATGGACAACCAATGGTCCCCATCGCAGGTTTTCTGATGGCTGATATCATCATCGTAGGATTGATTATCTGGGACTGGCGTTCCCATAGAAGGTGGAACGTATTTCCATTCGTATTATTAATTCTACTTCTATACCATTATTCGGTTTTGAACTTTCATAAGTTCCCCTTCTGGAGATCATTTAGCGAATGGTTCGTCAGGCTGTAACGCTTTCTTCCAAATAGCACCTTGTCTACCCCTCCGGATTTGTGTTAATATCTGAATGAATTTTCTCTGTCTCACAAGATATATTTGTCGCGACACGCATTTGCTTGTCGATTGTAAGTGAGGAGTTATCCCTGGAAAAAGATGAGAACAATTACCCCTCTCATTGTGAATTGGCGTTTAGTCATTACAACGTAATGATTAGTGATCCATCAAATGGATGTGACGTAACGACTTAGTATATTTGAATATGCCCTCCCTGATTCCGGGATATGAGTACGACATTTTTATCAGCTACCGTCATAAAGACAACAAAGGCGGGCATTGGGTGACTGAATTTGTCGAGGCGTTGCGGACAGAGCTTGAATCTACTTTTAAGGAAGACATCTCCATTTACTTTGACGAGAACCCTCACGATGGATTATTGGAGACAGATCAGGTCGACAGGAGTCTCGAGGGGAAGCTCAAATGCCTTATACTCATTCCCATCATCTCACGTACTTACTGTGATCCAACGAGCTTTGCGTGGAGACATGAATTCCTGGCGTTTCGGGACGTTGCCGTTAAAGACAAATTCGGTCTCGAAGTACAGCTTGCCGATGGCAATTTTACCAGTCGGATTTTGCCTGTGCAGATTCATGACCTCAGTGAAGAGGATCTGACGCTCTTTGAGAAAGAAAACGGCGGGCCAATCCGTGCCATATCATTCACCTTCAAATCGCTGGGCGTCAACCGGCCGCTGACTCCTTCGGACAGCCGTTCCGAAAGCAGCAGCAAAACCGTGTATCGCGATCAGATCAACAAAACCGCGAACGCCATTTACAGGGTTGTCCACGCGCTGCGGTCAGGACAACAACGATCTCCCGGTAAAACCGCTGATCAAAGACGCATCGCTGCCCCTGTGCGCAATGCTGGATGGGTTTGGTCAGAGTTAATCCGTAGAAATGTATTTAGGGCAGCGTTTGCATACCTAATAGTGGCGCTTGCATTTCGTCAGATGATAATCATCCTCACCGGACTTGTCAACCTTCACTACCTGTTCAGTTATTACCTCGATTGGATACTAGTTGGCTTCTTTCCTATTGCAGTGATTCTTGCGTGGCTCTTTGAAAAAAGTCCAACTGGATTTATTCGCACGTCGTCGCTTGAATCCACGGAGAATCCCTATACGCCGGCACAAAAAAAGCCACTAACTGGAAACACCATCATCGTTCTATTGTCAACCGTAGTTTTACTCCAGTTTGTATTCTTTTACCTGGTTCGGCAGAATTTTTTCGGACCCGCCCGCGGGAATGAGAAATCGATAGCGGTTCTGCCATTTGAAAATCGCAGCGATGAGCTGACAGACGAATACTTCGCCGATGGCCTCACTGACGAAATCATTGAGCACCTTTCAATCCTTGGTGACCTGCACGTAATCAACAGACAATCAATTCTTGACTACAGGGGCAAGGAGCTTTCGTATAAACGCATTGCTAGCGAGCTCGACGTATCTAACATCCTTACGGGCAGCGTACGTCGCTCCGGCGACCTGATTAAGATCACTGCGACACTTATAGAGTGTTCCACCAACAAGTATCTGTGGGGCGCAACGTTCCAAAGGACCAACAAGGATATAATGTCCATTCAAAGTGAAATTGCCCGGAACATTGCAGGAGTGCTGAAGGTTCGCATCAACGAGCTGGAAAATGCGAAGCTCGACGATTGGCCTACACAAAATCCCACTGCATACGACTATTACGTAAAGGGTAGGACATTGTATTATCAATATAAAAGCAGTAGCAACGACCAGGCTATTGACCAATTCAAGATGGCAATCGCGCTTGATCCCAATTATGCGTTGGCTTGGGCGGGTTTAGGTGATGCATACAGCCAGATGCATAACCGTTTTGGTAAGGAAGTTTCGTGGATAGACTCAAGCATCGTTGCTGGTCAAAAAGCGGTAGGTCTGGACTCGACATCGTCCGATTCTTATAAGGCATTGGCAAATGCATATAGCTACGCAAAGAAGTACGACACGGCATTCCTTCTGTTAAAAAAAGCGGTGGCCCTGAATCCTACGAACGCGCCGGCTGTTGGTAATCTTGGTACATCGTACTTCTTTCGTGGTGATCTGCCCCAGGCTTTGCGATGGGAAAAAAAAGCTGCAGGACTCAACCCCAAGGGCGCTATTCCATTCCAGATCGTCGGATGGATCTATCGTTTGCTGGGCGATCTGCAACAGGCCGAGTCGTGGCTTGAAAAATCGCTGGAATTGAACGCCACATCCCACTGGGATACCTACGAAATGCTTGCGTACACTTACTTAAGTCAAGGTCGAAAGCAGGACGCACGGAAACTCGTTACTGAGATGCTTCAAAATATGCAGCCGGATTCAAGAACCTATGAGATCGCCGGACTAATAGATCATTTCGCGGGAGATAAGACGCAGGCAAAGGAATACTTTCAGCGATCCATTGAGCTGAATGAATCATACATAGATGATCCAAGTACCACTAGTCCTATTGGCCTGGGCCAGATCTTGCTGGAAGAAGGAAAGAATGTCGAGGCTGATGTCTATTTGTCACACGCATTAGAGATCAATCTCAATGAAATAGAGCTCAGACCACAGGACGATGATCCGCCATTTTACATTGCCAGCATATACGCGATACGCGGACAGCGCGAATTGGCATTGAAGTGGCTGGATAAGGCTATTGAAGCGAACTGGATCGACTACGCGCAGATTCAGCACGGACCATGGTTTGAGAAATTACGGAACGATCCTGCAGTTGTAGCTAAAATAAGCTTGCTTCAAAAGAAGGCTGAAGCGATGCGACAAAAAGCAGAAGGAATGTAATCCCACCTGGCCTTCTTCTCACAGTCAATCCTTTGAAATCTATCTTATTGCAATGGGATAACTATTCGTGGAACCTACCGGGCAACTCACAGTACCACCACTTCGTGGTTTGTCGCCCCGAGAGTGAATTATCCCCGAGACAACAGCGGTCGACATTGAAGTGCCTGACATGATTGCATATTTGTCGTTCTTATAAGTTGAAAGAACGTTGGTTCCCACTGCTACATAGTCAACTATCGACGGGTCGTAGTTTGAATAGAAGCTGCACGCATTGGAGCAATCTATTGCACCAACGGTCACCATATTCCGTCCCTTATGACAGCCTGGGAAATTCTTTGATGCAAAGCCACCATCATTTCCAGCAGCCATGACAAAAAAGACTCCTTTCTCCGTAACCAGTAAATCCATGAAGGCAGTTATGTCCGGTTCCGCGGATGCACAATCGTCAACGCAATATGCTCCTAAACTCATATTAACCACATCTCCAGACGTTCCTTTTATCGCCAGGTAATTGAAAGCGCCAAGCAAGTAAGACCACAATCCGTGACCTTGTTTATCGAGAACCTTAAGACTAATAATTTTAGCGCCTGCCGATACGCCAGCACAAACTTGAATACCTACACCGGGACCGAGCGTAACTTTGCGACCAGCGGCAATACCTGCTACATGCGTTCCGTGCCCGTTTTTATCCTGTTTATTTTCGCCAATTACATAATTCTCTCTTTGGATAAGGTTCAAGGCTACATGCGGATCTACCCCTGTGTCCAGGATGTAAATAATTTGAGTCCTTGCCGATCCGTCAACGCTTCCTCCGGCTTTTTGAACTGCACAAGTGACATTTTCACAAGTCCCCGTACCTGAAATTATATCAAGCTCAGTCTGTTGCATCGGATCCCTTTGTTGCATTGGGTCGCGCTGACCCACGGGATCAACCAATTTGACTTCAAAATCAACCTTTACGATAGCTGAGTCATTTTGTTGGATCTGCATTCGCTGTGCACTATCCAAATGCCTAGCAAACCCTACCATGATGTCGGCATAAATCAACGAGTCGGGCACGTCAACCCCATAGCGAAGGGCAAAATCTTTAACCTTCTGTTTTATTCCAGGTCTTGCAAGATCTTTATCAGGTGCGGATATCGATTGCTTGATCAACGGAGTAGCAAACGCCTCTTTCATGATCACGACATATCTACCCGAATCCGCGCGAAAGTGCGATGGTAAGGGACTATGACCACCACCGGTTTTAAGAGAATCTATAGTGGAAGGTTCTTGTTTACAACTCGCAATCAAGACAAGAAAAAAAACCGCATACTTTTTCATACAACTTCGAGGTTAGGTAGAGGTTTCGAAAGGCAGATGAAATTAAACATTATCGTGAGACTGGCAAGTTGAACAGGGCCTCAATGTTTTGTGACTTGCGCAACTCAAAGACAAAGCAAAATTTTGATTCATTATTATCAGATCAAATGCGTTTCATTTTGGAGCAGACTAGCTCAACCGTAAGCAGTGTCTAAGCATCCGGCGAACTGTGGGTTTGATGTCACAACGCACAAGTGCTCAGGCGTCACGGTTTGACATTTCAGGGATTATCTTTTTTCGATTGCCCGAGCTATTGTTTTTGTGGCGGAATTAGTTTGTTCTCCCCTGTTGTAAATCCGGATTTATGAGGATATTACTATAGGGGATTACTGTGTGTCGCCGAACCAGCACAGCAACACCTTAGAACTTCTAATATCTACAAATGATCAGAGCGCTCACGTCATTTCTAAGTTTCGTGGCCTTTCTGGCAGGGATCAGTTCGTTTGCACAAAAAGCAAATAAACAAGATCAATACCGTGCCGTCCATTGGACAACGGAGGAAGGACTCAACAACAACTTCATGAATGTGATGTTGAAAGATTCAAAAGGCTTTCTTTGGATAGGAAATTTGACTGGGGAACTCATTCGCTTTGATGGCGCACGCTTTAAAACATTTATACCCGACACCAAGAAACAGGGTGCGATAAACGCCGGCCAAGTAACGTGGCTGGTGGAAGACAGCCTGAACAACATCTGGGTAAGCACGGCCCGCGGACTCTCAAGGTTTGACATGCAAACCGAGGTCTTCAAGAACTTTACTGCCACAATCGATTCAACAGCAGGCGATCAATCGCTAATTCCCTTCTGGTCCACTAAAACGCATGTATATTGTTTCGAGTCGCGAATACGGATCGTCGCCTTTGACATTCAGTCGTTGGAGAAGAAAACGATAGTGGCCCTCAAAGAACCAATTAAAAATTTTAATAATTCTTATGTGTTGATGTATGCAATCCTGGACACCGCATCAAACAGTGTCTGGATACTGCACCCCTCCAGTGAAGAAGGGGCAAACGGGTTAGTCCAAATTTCTCTTACCGGCGGCACACTAACAAAATATCCCTGGCCAGTCATTTATCCAGGTCGTGTGCGTAAGGACGCGGAGTCAATGAAACTTGATCGCAAAAGAAACTCAATTTGGATCAATACTCCTTACGGACTATTCGAATTTTCGCTGAAGTCGAAACAATTTCGGGCAATCGATGTGCTCAGTGAAATTACGAAATCAAAAGAATATGAACGTTACGTAGGTATCGATATTGACAAAGACGGAAAGATTTGGTTTGCAACAAAGCCGCTGGGGATTTTGATATATGATCCGGAAACTAACCAGGTGAATAAACTATTTTCTAATAGGAAGTTGCAGAAAGAAATAGCTGAACGTAACCATCAACTGTACATCGACCGAGAAGGCATTATATGGACCTCATACTACCTTCCGAAAGGAATATACCAGCTGCTTCCGTATAGCCCATCAGTTAAATCATTTTCGAGCGGATCGAATAGCAATTCATTGAGCCATTCAACGGTAACAACTATCGTTCCAGGCCCACATGGAAAAATGTGGGTTGGGACACTTGATGGGCTGAACATTTTTGACCCCGTCACTGAGAAATTCGAAATCCTCCGCGAAAAAGACTTTAAGGGTGTAAAGGGTAAAGTGTTTGCTCCCCTGTTTGTTGATTCAACCAGGCAAACGGCCTGGATCAGTGTCGGCACACATTTGAATTACTGGAACATGAATCTCTATGAAGTCGATCTCAAGAGCATGAAAGCTTATCGAATAAGTTTCCATGACGGCTCTAAACAGTTAGATACACTAATATATGATCCAACTTATGTAAAACTCTACAGAGGCAGCTTTATGATCGCTGACGATAGATATGGTGTTTTCGAGCTCAAGCCAGGAAGTCGGAAAGCACAATTATTGATTCCATTTGCGTCCCGAAAGGGACGGTTTGTTATAGGAGACGGAATATTATTTTTTCACTCGGGAGGCGGAAACCGTGTAAATTCAACCTTTAAGTTTACTGCCAACGGTAAATGGACGGAGATCCCTCACCACTTCGACTCGCTGTTCTGGACAAATATTCATTACGACTCGCTCAAGCGATTGTACTGGGTCTCATTATCACATGAAATCGCCCTTTACGATGAAAATTTTACTAGGATAAAAACATTCAGGCATAGTGCGGGCAAAAACAGAAGGATCATGACAAGCCAGGTGGACCAACAGGGAAATCTGTGGTATGCAAACGATGGTGGAAGCATTGGAAGACTCAATACCTCCACAGGTTCACTCTATTTTCTCTCTGAGGCTGATGGTTACCAAGGACAACACTTTGATTGGCCTGCGCCATGCTGTCAGGATATCAAGGGTAACATTTACTTTGGGAGTGGCTCATCCAACGGACGGATTTCGAACGACACAATCGGTTTTACAAGAATTAAACCTCGAAATTATTCGTCTGCGAACAATGCCAGCGTGTATTTCACAAACCTGAAGATCAACGACAATGAATATCCAACAAATGTGTCAGTCGATAATCTGCAAGAACTGACGATCCCTTACAACAAAAATAACATAATCATCGATGCTGGGATCATTGACTATTACACACAGGGTGCGGGACAGCTCAGGTATAAACTGGACGGCGAAGACCTTCAAAATAATTGGTCATATATCGAACCTGACCAACCTATACGACTGGAAAATTTACAACCTGGTTCTTATAAGCTCATCGCTCAGGCGTCGAGCCCTGGCACTGAAATGATGAGTCCAGAAAAGATCCTGTCAATCTCTATGTCGAGCCCTTATTGGAAAACATGGGGCTTCCAGATTTTGGTTGCAATACTCCTCATCTCAGTTGTGTATGCCATCATTCTATTCCGTTCGCGGAGTTTGAAACGACAAAATGTCCTGCTTGAGGAAAAGATAACAATGCGGACAAATGATCTTAAACATTCGCTCGACGAACTCAAAGCAACACAAGCTCAACTAATACAGTCAGAGAAGATGGCCTCCCTGGGACAACTCACCGCCGGAATAGCTCATGAAATTCAAAACCCTCTAAACTTTGTCAATAATTTCTCTGAATTAAGTCAAGAACTACTGGACGAAATGGGGGAAGCAATAAAAAAGGGGAACTTGAACCAAGCCACAGAAATTTCGGAAGATGTGAAAGCTAACCTGCAGAAGGTTTTGCTCCATGGTAAACGAGCAGACGGGATAGTGAAGGGAATGTTACAACATAGCCGGAGCAGCAGCGGAATAAAGGAGCCCACACTTATCAACAAACTCGTTGACGAGTATTTAAGGTTGGCATTCCACGGCCTCCGGGCAAAAAACAAAACATTTAGCGCTGCCGTTGAAACTCATTTTGATAACTCCGTTGGATCGATTAATGTAATTCCACAGGATATAGGGCGCGCGGTCCTCAACCTTATCACGAACGCATTCTATGCAGTCACGGAAAAAAAGAAGTTGCTTGGTGATGCGTATGGGCCAACAGTAGTGGTGACAACGAAAAAGTCGAACAATAAAGTAGAAATTTCGGTGAGAGACAACGGCAACGGCATTCCACAGAGTATAATCGAAAAGATCTTTCAACCGTTTTTCACCACAAAACCAACCGGCGAGGGAACGGGATTAGGTCTTTCGCTATGCTATGATATCATCACCGCTCACAGTGGTGAATTAAAAGTCGATACAAAAGAAGGAGAATGGACTAATTTCAGGATAATTCTTCCTGCCGTTTAGTCCCGTCGTTGGCTTTTCTGATGACCAGCATCATCGTCGTCGGTTTGATTCTTGTAATTCTAGTCATCTCCATCTGCGTTGTCACAAAACATCTTGGGTCGGTTGCTTGAGAATTAGTTTGACCCCCCTGTTAGATCTCCGAATTTTATGAGATATTCAGCAATCCAGCCAAATGTGCATAAATGTTAGCTATGATGTTCGACCTGTGCAAAATCAAATTGTTCCTTCTAAGCCTATTAATCTGTCTGGCAGGCATCACCGCCGTTGCACAAAAGGTCAATAAACCCGATCAATACCGCGCTGTCCTATGGACAACACAAGAGGGACTCAACACTGACTACCTGAACGTGATGTTGAAAGATGCAAAAGGGTTTTTATGGATTGGAAGCTTTACTGATGAACTCGCTCGATTTGATGGCGCACGTTTTAAGACGTTTTTGCCCGAGCTAAAAAAATCCGGCGCAATTAACGCCGGCGGAGTATCGGCGTTTGCTGAAGACAGCCTCCATAATATCTGGATGGCTACAGAACGCGGCGTCTCCAGGTATGATATTCAAACTGATCTTTTTACAAACTTTCCTGGAGAAATTGATTCGACAACCAGCGACGCGTCGATGATTCCATTTGGGTCTACTAATACACATATATATTGTTTGGAATCGAGAACCCGGATCGTCACTTTTGACATTCGCTCGCTGGAAAAGAAAACCGTTCTAACTTCCCCCCAACCATTTAATAATCCCGCGATTCTTGACAGCAAATCAAACTCTGTCTGGTCACTCGCTCCCTCCTCTGAAAGGGGTGCTAACGGGCTGATCCAAATTTCTCTTACCGACGGCAAACAAACAATATATCCGTGGCCAGTCATTTATCCTGATCGGGCGCAAACCTTTCAGCCAATGAAACTGGATCCCAAGAGAAATTCAATATGGATCAACACCCCCTCTGGATTATTCGAATTCTCGCTGAAGTCGAAACAATTTCGCGTCATCGATGCTTTGAATGAAATCACGAAAGCAAAAGACTACAACAGTTACGTTGGAATTGATATTGACAGAGACGGGCGGGTTTGGTTTGCAACAAATCCCCACGGCATATTCATCTATGACCCGGAAACAAACCAGGGACATAAACTCTTTTCTGATCCAAAATTACAGAAAGATGTCTCGGAAGCTAACCTGCAGCTGTATATTGACCGCGACGGCATTGTTTGGGCTTCTTATTTCTGGGCAAAAGGAATTTACGAGCTAATTCCATATAGCCCATCAGTAAAAATGTATTCACGTGGTTCGACTAACAATTCATTAAGCCACTCAACGGTGACAAGCATCGTCCCGGGCGCTCAGGGAAAAATGTGGTTTGGAACGCTTGATGGCCTGAATGTCTTTGACCCCGTCACCGAGACGTTTGAGATCCTTCGGGAAAAGGACTTCAAGGGTTTAAGCGGTAAAGTGTTTGCTCCCCTGTTTGTCGATACCATAAAGCAAAGGGCCTGGATAAGTGTTGGCACCCAGGTAAATTACTGGAACATGAAGGTCTATGAAGTTGATCTTAAGAACATGAACGCCTATCCCGTAAATTTCCGCGACGGACCCAAACAATTGGATAATCTCATCTATGGTCCAACTTCTGCAAAACCATTCAAAGGAAAGTATCTGATCGCTGAAGACAACTATGGCATTTTCGAGCTTAAGCCAGAAAGCCGGGAAGCGGAATTAGTGATTCCATTTGCTTTCCCTAAAGTAAGATTTGTTATCGGTGATGGGGTACTTTTTTGTGAGGTACTATCCAAAACCGGCCTGAATACAACCTTTAATTTTACGGGCGACGGGAAGTGGACGAGAGTCCCTCACGTTTTTGACTCCCTTAAGTGGTCAGACATCGCGTACGACTCACTCAACAGATCCTACTGGGTTTGCTTGAGAAATGAAATCTTACTTTACGATGAACATTTCAATAAGATCAAAAGCTTTAAACCAGACGAAAAGGCAAATGGTAGAATCGTGGCGGCCCAAGTTGACCGTTCAGGAAACCTTTGGTTTTCGAACATGCTTCGACAGGTTGGAAAAGTCAACCGTTCAACAGGTTCAGTTTATTACCTGTCGGAACTCGACGGCTATCAAAAGCGATTCTTCGATCAGTTTGCCCCTAGCAGTCAGGACAATAGGGGTAACATTTATTTTGGAAACGGTACTACTGATGGAAGTACATCCGCTGACTCGATCGGGTTAACAAAAGTGCAACCGGGAAATGAGTCTTCCGCCAGCCCCTCAAGAGTTTATCTTAGAACACTTAAGGTCAATAACCATGAATATCCACTATCGATTTCCGTGAATAACCTGCAGGAACTATCGATGCGTCATAACGAAAATAACATAACCCTCGAAGCAGGAATCATTGACTATTATGCGCGGGGCGCGGGCCGCCTCAGATTCAAACTGGAAGGCGAAGACCTTCAGCACGAATGGATATACATCGGGCCCGATCAACCGATACGTCTGGAAAATTTGCAACCCGGATCGTACAAGCTTTTAGTTCAGGCATCGACAATAGGCACGGAAATGATGAGTCCTGAAAAAATTCTGTCGATCACAATATCAAATCCTTATTGGAAAACGTGGGCGTTCCAGATTTTGGTAGTTATAGCCTTCATTACAATCATTTACTCCCTCGTGCAATACCGCTCCCGAAGTCTGAAACGACAGAATATCCTGTTAGAGGAAAAAATAACGATGCGTACAAATGACCTTAAACATTCACTCGACGAACTTAAAGCAACGCAAACGCAACTGATACAATCTGAGAAAATGGCTTCGTTGGGACAACTTACTGCGGGCATCGCTCATGAAATTCAGAACCCGCTAAATTTTGTGAAGAATTTTTCTGAAGTAAGTCAAGAACTGCTTGACGAAATGACGGAAGA
>DATHIE010000283.1:0-3828 GCA_035316905.1 Chryseolinea sp.
GAGAGGCCTTTAAGATCAACGACCCCAACACTTCTGCACCGGCCGTTAAAAATCCATTCTATGTTCCAGAAGCAAAATTTTGGGTGGATTTTGGCATTGAAGGGATCAAGGCATTGCAAGCACGCGGAGTAATGTTCTGCGTCTGTGATATGGCATTGACGGTAAACAGTATAATGACGGCAAAAGCAATGAACCTTAACGCGGATGACGTGAAGAAGGAATGGGTGGCCGGATTGCTGCCTGGCATACAGGTTGTTCCGTCCGGGGTATGGGCTATCGGACGCGCGCAGGAAAAAGGTTGCGCCTATTGTTTTGCAGGCTGATACAATTACAGATATGTGCCAGTTTCTTCTGGCACATATCTTTTTAAGAAACCCTGGCTATCATGAAAAAGACAATCATAGCGCTCGCGGTTCAAATGATCATATTTGCCGCAGCCGCACAAACTAATCCTGTTAAGATCGTATTTGATATCACAAGCAAAGACACGCTTGCGCATCAGGGAGCATTACGGCATATGACGATGATGGCGAAAGCCTATCCTCAATCGACATTTGAGCTTGTAGTCTATGGAGCGGCGCTGCCAATGTTTGTTAAGGGACAGTCCACCATAGAGAAGGCTTTGACCCCACTTGTGCAAAATAAGAATGTAACCTTTAAGGTGTGTTCGGCCACGATGAAACGATACAATATCGATAAGACTCAACTTATCACGGGTGTTGAAGTGGTGCCTGATGCGATTATGGAGATAGTAACCAAGCAAGGTGAAGGGTGGGGTTATATAAAAGAGGGGAACTAATTCCATAACTTAGGCGAGTTGATTATGAGGCAAAATCCAATCGTTAAGGTTGCCGGTATTCTAAATGTCTGCTTTCTTGCATGCATTGCCTTTGTCGTTACGTCGGTGTTATTGATTTTGAATCCACCGTCGGGACGCGTTACAGAGTTAGTTGATGTGAAGCCAGCAGGCATACCGTTAACACCGGCTGAACCGGTGAAGAAAACCTGGCAGCCTCCCGATTCTACGAAGATCCCCGCCACGCCACATGGAGATTTAATTCGATATGGCCGCGAGCTTGTAGCTCACACCGCGATTTACCTGGGACCGAATGGTAAGGTAACGGGGATAAGCAATGGCATGAATTGTCAAAACTGTCATCTGAAAGCAGGCAAGAAACCTTTTGGAAACAACTATGCAGGAGTAGCAGCAACGTATCCCAAGTTTCGTGCGCGCTCAGGTGCAATTGAGTCAATTGAAAAAAGAGTGAACGATTGTATCGAACGAAGCCTGAATGGTAAGAAGCTTGATGAAAATAGCCGCGAGATGAAGGCTTTTGTGTCGTATATCTCATGGGTTGGCAGTGAGGTCACCAAGGGTTCATATCCAAAAGAAGCGGGCATCGCAGAGTTGCCGCCATTAGACCGTGCTGCAGACCCTGCCAAAGGCAAACTGGTTTATGAGGAGCATTGTACTCGGTGTCATGGCATCAACGGTGAAGGGCTCAAAGCCGAAAATGGTATTGAATGGAAATACCCGCCGTTATACAACAATACCAGCTACAATGTCGGTGCGGGACTGCATCGCCTGTCAAGATTTGCCGGATATGTAAAATCGAATATGCCCTATGATCTCGCGTCAGTAGAAAGTCCAGTACTCACTGATGAAGAAGCCTGGGACGTGGCAGCTTTCATAAATTCCCAGCCAAGACCTACGAAAAAATTTCCATCTGATTGGCCTGACATCTCTTCCAAACCCTACGATCACCCCTACGGCCCGTACGTCGATAACTTCACGGAAGAGCAACACAAGTTTGGGCCTTTTGCGCCAATTAAAGCCCTGCAGAAGAAGTCCAAATAGCGCACAATATTTGCGGCCCTTGCTTAATTCAAGGCATCTCCGGAGGTATACGGCATTACCCGATTTTAATTTTAAATTGCAGGCCATATAACCTCTGCCTATGATAAAATTTGTTATCCATGCACTAAAGCGTTTTGCATGGTTCAAAAGGCTTAATGCGAAAGTGACTTACGAGCTGCTCGCAAAGAACATTCCTGATGCAGGCTGGAATTTTATGAACTACGGGTACATCCCGAATGGAAGTGAATCTCCGCTTGTAATTCCCGACGATCCGACATTACAACGTCATCCTCTGCAGATGTATCATTACCTGGCTGTCAAAACCAACATTGAAGGAATGAAAGTCCTCGAAGTCGGCAGCGGAAGAGGTGGAGGTGCACGTTACATAGCGGGGAGCCTTCGTCCGGCGTCGTATACCGGTATGGACCTTGCGCAGAGCGCCGTTGATCTTTCCAACAGGATACACGTGCTGCCTAATCTCAAGTTCATCCAGGGAAGCGCTGAAGCAATTCCGCTTGAAGACAACAGTATAGATGTAGTCATAAATGTGGAATCATGTCATGCTTATGGTTCAGTAGACAAGTTTTTGAGTGAAGTAAAAAGAGTACTTAAACCAGGTGGCAGTCTGTTGCTCGTCGATTTCAGGAATGAGAAGAACGTGGAAAACATGAATACGCTGAAAAAACAGCTTCGCGACACCGGAATGGAAGTACTTAGTGAAGAAAATATTACCGAAAATGTAATAAAGTCTATCGAGGCCGAAGATGTATCAAAACGCGAGCGTATCCGAAGACTCATCCCCCAGAAATGGCAGAAGTTATTTTCGGAGTTTGCTGGTGTTGTGGGTTCGCAATTCTATCTCACTCTAAAAAATGGAACGCGATTGTATTATCGCTTTCAACTAAGAAAGAACCCAAACTAAGCTGACAGACACCCTTGATTCATCAGGACATTATTCGGTGTTGGATGATTCCTTCCCGCGCATTGATCCCGTTCAAACTCAATCTAACGTGATAAAAAAAATCAACGGTACCTGAGTACCGTTGATTCTATTCTTCTATTCTTCTATTTCTTCTTGAGATTCGCCAACGCCTCAATCATATCCCTAATCTCCCGCTTTGACATAAGCGTTCCCATAGGCGGCATTGCCGATGGCATGTTCTCACGGCTGCTTATCCTGGAAGTACTCACTTCTAACGGTTCAGCATCTGACGTTTTAATAATAAGTTCACTAGCTGATTCTTCCATTAAGATACCCGACACTACTTGCCCGTCTTTTAACGTAAGCTTCACCGATCCATATCCAGGCGCAAGTCGCGCAGTGGGCTCGATGAGCGCGCGGAGTAGTTCTTCGCGGCTAAGTTTGTCGCCAATCTGACCTAGGTCTGGCCCAACTGTACCACCTTCTCCGTTTATCGCGTGACAACGTACACACTGTGCCGTTGAGTTTGTCATAAAGTACCACCATGCTCTCCTGGCGTCGCCGCCGTAAAGAGCTTCCATAAAACTTTCGGTCTTATTACCCGTTTGCCGGAGTGGCTTAAGCTTAGCGATCAGTTTTTCCGAATGTGTGGAATCAACTGCTTCCATTAAATCTAGTGTAATGGTTTGAGGAAGCTTTTTGCTGGCTAAATCGTCGATGAGTCCGTCAAGCACGGGCTCGCTTTTTTCCACAGGCATCTCGCCGAGTACTTTTAGAAGCTCTTGTTGTTCGCGGACCGTGCCATTCTTGAAGATAGGCTTTACGATAGCCGGAAGATTTTCCTTTGTGATGTCAAGTTCATTAAGCAAGCCCACTGATACAGCTCGAACTCCGCCGTCCTTGTCTTCCATGCCTCGTTTTATGACTGACTCAAGGTTGTCGTATTTCAAAGCGTTTAATGAAGTGATAGCTGCAGAACGGACGGCTGGTGAACTATTACCGAGAAGTTTAGCAATATTCTCGTTGTAGTCTTTGATGCCGAGGTGGC
>DATHIE010000284.1:0-4707 GCA_035316905.1 Chryseolinea sp.
TCAACACACTGAAGGAGGATGGCTTTATTATAAAGACAGACAGTGCACGGCTGATTATCGCTGGCGGCAACGAAAGGGGCACTTTATATGGAGTATATACCTTTCTCGAAAATTATCTGGATTGCCGTATGTATACCTCTGCAGTTAAGGTGATACCCAGGAAAGACAAAATCGTTTTAGGAACCATTAACGATGTTCAGGTACCCGTGATCGGTTTCAGGGATACTCACTATCGCGTTACGTGGAATGAAGAATACACTAACTGGCATAAACTCGATCACAATTCAGATGGCGAAAGGCTGGACTGGGGAATGTGGGTTCACACCTTTAATGCGCTTGTCCCACCTGACGTTTTTTATGTAGAGCATCCGGAATACTTTGCGATGGTAAAGGGAAAACGAATTCCGACCCAGCTTTGTCTCACCAATCCTGATGTTCTAAGTGTAACCATTCAGAATTTACGGAAGAAGATCGCGCAGAATCCGACAGCATTATACTGGTCCGTAAGCCAGAATGATAACAAGGATTACTGCACCTGCGAGAAGTGTAAGGCAATCGACGACCGCGAAGGTTCTCCTTCAGGCTCGATCATTTCTTTTGTAAATCAGGTAGCCGATCAGTTCCCTGATAAAATGATCTCTACGCTGGCTTATGAGTATGGCCGCCATGCTCCGAAGACATTGCGTCCACGCTCGAATGTAAACATCATGCTTTGTAGCATCGAGGCTTACCGCGATAAACCTATCACTCAAGATCCGAAAAGCGCTGACTTTGTCAAGGATGTCGAAGACTGGGGAAAGATCGCGAAAGACATAATTGTATGGGACTATGTCATTCAGTTTAATAATTTGATTAGTCCCTTCCCAAATCTTCACGTACTGAAACCGAACATTCAGTTCTTTGCAAGCCATGGAGTCAATGCCATGTTCGAACAAGGCAATCGCGAAGTTGGCGGCGAATTCGCTGAACTTAGAGCATACCTTATTTCTAAGCTGCTTTGGAATCCGGAAGGAAACGCTGATACGCTAATGAATGATTTTCTTCGGGGATACTACGGACAAGCTGCCAAACCAATCCGACAGTACATCGACGCAATGCGTAACGCTTTAATTCAGTCAGGCCAGCCATTGCGGATATTTGGTACTCCTAACGAGGCGGCTACCAGCTATCTTACTCCCGACCTGATTCAACGTTATGAATCACTTTTTGATGAAGCAGAACGCTCCGTAGCGACAATGCCGGAAGTACTCGAACGGGTTCGTATCGCCAGGTTACCTCTGGAGTTTGCGATCATGGAACAAGCTAAAAAGACATTTACCGGCGATCGAGGAGTTTTTGAAAAGGTAAATAACGAATGGAAAGTGCGCACCACGATCCGCGCAAAGATCGACCCTTTTACCGACCTTTGTATTCGGCAGGGCGTAACGCGCGTTAAAGAGTGGAGCACATCTCCTGACGAATACCGTACGGCTATGTATCGCCTTTTTTCTCAGGGAATGAATGAACATCTAGCCTACGGCAAAAGCGTCAAGTTCGTAAGCCCCGACGCCTCAACCCTGCCCCCAACAGCTCCCACGATGTTAACGGATGGAATAAGAGGAAGCCATGACTATGGTTATAACTGGCTTTCATTTACTGGTAAAGACCTTGAAGTGATCATCGACCTTGAGGAAATGAAAACGGTCCATCGAATCGAATCAGCGTACTACCAATATGGTTTCTGGCTGAGACTTTTTCCAAAGAGAGTTGAATACTTTGTATCAGCTGATGGAAATACCTTCGAACAGGTCGGTTCGGTAGAAAATACGTTGCCAATCGATCAGTATGGCGGACAACAAAGAGATTTTATTTCCGAATTTGCTCCGAAAACCGGGAGATATATTAAAGTGAAAGCATACACTATCGGGAATACACCCGAATGGCATCCAGGTGCCGGTCGTCCCGCGAATATGCTTATCGATGAAATCGTAGTAGAATAGATAACAACAGGTAAGACTTATGCACCATACATTTTATTATTTGAAGAAATTCAATCTTATTATAAGCTTCATGATCGTTCTGATCTCTTTAGAGGGATACGCTCAAAAAACGGGGACTGTGATCGAAAAATGGAAGGACGGAAAGACAGCCGCGATCTCGCTTACTTATGACGATGGATCGATCAATCAGTTCACGAAGGCCCTTCCCATTATGAACCGGCTCTCGATGCCGGCCACGTTCTTTATTATCACGGGCCAGATACCGGGATCGCAATACCAGGGAAAGTTTATTGGCAGACCGGTAGAACAGATCATTGCAGAAACTGCAACTATTCCAACGAATAAAGACAATTTCTTTGAGCGTGCCTCCGCTATAGGCTTCTTAGGATATGATGGCACTCTTGAGTATCACACTAAGGCTGGCGGGATTTACGATGAGGATGGTGAAGAAAGTGCGCAGGAGGCATACGCCGTCATAGATGAAGGTTATAAAAAAGTCCGCGAAGGAGCGTTCAAGGTGAAAAAGCCTGGAGATCGTAGAAGCGGTTTGACGTGGGATGAGGTGAGAGCTTATGCCAAACAGGGTCACGAATTCGCCAGTCACACCGTTACTCACCCTCGTCTCGCAGTACTGGATGATGTAAACATGTTGTACGAGCTGGAGAAGAGTAAGGAAGAGATCCTTAAGCAATTGGGCTCGCGTTTTACATTCTCAGCCGAAGGGCCATATGGAACCGAAAATGATCGCGTCATGGAAAAGATGTATACAGTCTATCCTGCGTTAAGAAACCGAATGCCTGAGCCATTCCTTGAAGAATTGAATCGGTGGCACAAAATGAATCCCGGTGCATCAAAGAAGGAATATGTTCAGTGGCAACGCGGCGCAACAACGAAAACCCCACTTCCAATGATGAAGGCGTGGGTAGATACCGTTGCATCTCACAAGAATAATTGGCTGGTACTGGTCTTCCACGGTGTCGACGGGATCGGGTACGAGGCTCTTCCCCATGAACTACTGGATGAATACTTCCAGTACATCAAAAGCAAGGAAAGCACGGTTTGGATAGGCACCTTTGGCGATGTGACAAAGTATATGCGAGAGAGAATGGCAGCAACCATTGAATCGGAAAATGTATCGAACAAAATCAAAATCTTGTTAAAGCATACGTTGAATCAGTCCTTGTATGACTATCCCCTTACATTGAGAACTTATGTTCCCTCGGACTGGAAGTCAGTCAAAATGACGCAAGGGGACAAAGTTGTGAAATGTCAGATTAAGAAAATTGGGTCTGATAGCTACGTTCAATACGAAGCTTCTCCAAATTCCGGAACTATAGAGTTACAAAACCAATGACAACAAACACAGTACAATCCTCAACCGGGTCATTAGCGCAATCCACTCTTCTCACGCGGGTTACGTCAATCGACATTCTGAGAGCGCTAACGATGATCCTCATGATCTTCGTAAATGACCTGTGGTCCCTTAAGGATATTCCTGCATGGCTAGGACACGTCGAGCGCGGTGTCGACGGCATAGGACTCGCTGATATTGTTTTTCCAGCATTCTTATTCATCGTCGGCTTGAGCATGCCTTTTGCGATCGATGCCCGTAGGAAAAAAGGCGCGACGGATTGGGAGCTTGTGCAGCACGTGATTCTAAGGGCCGTCGCACTGCTCGTCATGGGTGTATACTTGGTGAACGGGGAAAACCTCAACGCTGAGGCTACTGGTTTCAACCGAGGAATATGGAACACACTATCCTGTGCTTCATTCATACTTATATGGAACAGCTATCCAAAAACTGCAAGCAAAACATTTGTATACTCGGCGAGAGCCATTGGTTTCATCGTTCTCCTGGTGCTTGCGTTCGTTTATCGCGGCGGTGATGAAGGTGAAATCCAGCAATTCGGAACCTGGTGGTGGGGAATACTCGGTCTCATTGGCTGGGCCTATCTCGCCAGCGGCCTGGTAAGCGTTTTTGCAAAGAACAACATCTACATCATTATTGGTGCATGGGTATTCTTTGCTGTTCTTAGTATGGTATCACACGCAGGTCTGCTTCCCCGCTTTCTCAATTTCATCCCCGACCCGATAAGAGGTGGTACGCTTACTGGTCTTACCATCGGAGGTGTGTTGACTGCACTTATATTTAATTACTACAGGTCAAGAAATGAAAATACCAAACTTACACTCGTGCTCGCCGCATTTGCTGTTGTGCTTGTTATTCTTTCTGTAATCACCCGTCCTTATTGGGGACTTGCTAAACTCGGGGCAACTCCGGCCTGGCTATTTCTTTGCAGTGCGTTTACAATCTTTGGACTCATTGTCACCTATTGGGTATGTGATGTTTGGGGAAAATCAAACTGGTTTACATTGATCCGACCCGCTGGCACGGATACGTTGTTGTGTTACCTTATCCCCTACTTTTCTTATGCTACAATGAGACTGCTTGGCATTCATTTGCCGGAAGCTGTCCTCTTAGGTGGTATTGGATTGACTAAATCATTTTTGTTTGCAATCCTCTGCGCTGTCATCACGGGATGGCTAAGTAAAGTAGGCATTCGACTTAAACTATAATTTCTTCCTTAACCACAATCCTGTGCAACCAGTCAAACTTATAATTTCGTTTTTGTTATGCTTCGTTCTGAGCAGCACATCAGCCCAACAACCGTTCAGGATAGTTGGATATTTCGGTATAAATGCCGCAATGGAGAATCCAAGCAGTAAT
>DATHIE010000285.1:0-7105 GCA_035316905.1 Chryseolinea sp.
ACAATAATGTAGATATAGGAGATTCGCGGGCTCTTGTCTACGCGTGACTTCAAATAGATATCCTTCACTGGCTCAAGGAATAGAGTCTTGGTAATGCCCAACGCCTTCATATCTTCAGAACCGTACTTGACCAGAATTTGGTTGATCTTTTCCTCCACTGCCTTTGCCGAATGTCCGGGCACGAGTTTTAGATAGCCTTGTACAAAGTTTTGTCCGGCCCACTCGTTAGCAGCATTTGGGTTATTGCGGATGTAATCTCCTGATCCTCCCTGAGTCATGATGGACGTAAAAAAATTACACTCCAGGAAGGTTTTGTTCGGTTTATAAACTCCTGTAACCTTAAAGTTGACCGGATCGCCTCCCTGGCTGATGAGAATACTCTTGTCAAGTGCAGACTCGCTTCCAAAAATTTTCCTTGCCAAAGATTCCGAGATTACAACGGTGTTGGCATCCGCCAGCGCTTTTTTAGGGTTACCCTCCGTGAATTCGTATGTAAGAACATCGAAAAGGGTAGAGTCGGCTACATAAGCATTAGACTCAAAAAACTTGTTGCCTTCGTATTGGATGAGGTTCGCGCTTCCGAAAGTTGGAATAACACGGGCTGCCGCCTCCACCTCCGGTAACTCATCTTTGAGGGCCATGGTTATAGGAGGCGAAACGCTCGCGAGCTTGTCGAATCCTACGACATCCGAATTGAATTCGGTATAGATGCGATAAAGGTCAGTTAGTCGTTCGTGATGGCGATCGTAGCCAAATTCATCCTGAACGTAGAGGGCGAGCAGCATACAGCATGCTATTCCAAGGGACAGACCCAATATATTAATGAGAGAATAAACTTTAGTGCGGGCAAGACTGCGGAGCGCAATCTTTAAGTAGCTGCGAAACATAGGGGTTGAGTTTGATGTGTATGTGCGAAATTAGTGCCATAGCCCAAATTCACCAGATTTGAGGTTTCTTAGTGACTGCAAATGACAATACCGAACGCTTTCGATCGATTACGGACAGGTCAGACGATTCGATTATGTTATATAAGATGAGTTGATCAATTAACTTTTCTCTGTCCATTAGCTGCCATATAATCTAAGACTCCCAAAAGTTTGAACAGTTACAGATAATGAATGAAAAAGTAAGACGATTTCTAGCCAGGATTTCGGTCATTTTCTTTTTTCTTTTTGCTTGAAGACTTTTGAAATTTTTGACACACTGCAAGCTACTCTTTCCGCCCGCCTCGAAATGATCAAGTTTGCACAATTGCGTAAAAGCTCTCGCTTTGTCTTGATCACTGCCAAATACTATGACCAATTGTAACAATTTTTTCTCGTCGAACTTCGAACAAGTCATGTAAAGTGTAACCAGATCGTTGACCAGCGTTTGAACATCTCTTGACCAGGGTTTGAACACTTCCGATGTAACCAACTATCACCGTTGGAGTATCTTATTGAAATGAAACTAGTGAGCATCGTTTGTTGTCTGGCGCTAAGGTGCCTTGGCGTCCGGACTTGGCATTGCGTTCGAAGGCGAACAATCGCAGGACTCTGATGCAACTGATTGCTGCTTTGCTAGTCCCTTGCATTAATACAATTGTTACACATGGTTTGAAATGAAAACATTTATCTTCTCGATGACAAGGATAGGATTTGCTGTCCTGCTACTGTGGCTTTTTGCAATAGAAGTCCTTCATGCGAGAATTCTGAATGGTTATGGAGCAAAACTGAACGACAACAAACAATGTCTGGAAAATCTCAGGCTGTTGCTGACGGGAAATGATAGCTTGTCCGCTGATCAAAGGAGACGGTTGAAATCGAAGGTGGCTGACTTAATTGACTTTATCTCACTTTACGAAATTACCGAGGAAACCATTCGTCAGCTAAAAATTGTGTCGCCGAGGATCTTCGGGTTAAGTGATAGCCTGAGAGATAAACAAGGACGGCCCACTGATATTTATATTAAGCTTGTACATGAGGATCGATCAAGGATCCCGTTGGCAGGCGCAAATTTTCTGTGGCAACATGCATACGATAAGGATTTAAGCGTCTCAGAATTTGGTGACCAGTCCGCAAGCATTGAGGTTTGGGTCGATTGCAACGCACTGATGTTTCTCAGCCATGAACTCGGTCATGTGATCTACATAATACCGAATCTTGCCACTTATGTGGACTTTTATAACTATGCATATTCGCGCACGACGAATATCAGTTACGTTGGACATAAACATCAGGATCCAAGTGGCAAGTCCGCCGATAGCTTTGTGAAGCAGCTCCACAGCGACTGGAAAGAATACCGGAGGCTTAGCGGCATCAAATTAGAGTCGCCTTTATCAAGATTGGCTACCATAAAGAAGGACCTTAAGAATGAAATAGTAAGGTCGGAAGAGCTCACGACCAGAAGTAAACCTGTTGCTCCGCTGGACGCGCATTGAAACCAGTTTTGTCATCGTTCATTGAAGAAAGTGTGTGCGACTGCAGGGACGCAGAACTAGTCTCCTTGGCTTTCCCTCTGCGTGACTCTGCGGTGAAAAATCTGGGCGCGCTAGGTCATCTGCTACAATAATTGATTTCGATGTTGTCACGCCTTTTTCCACAACTGAATTGTAGTGCAAATTGAACGATTCGCATTGTTCGGACTATGATTTCGTACTTGTAGTGTTTTAGATACACAATGGATTAGACAATTTACTAAATACTTATTAAGTTAGTCGTCGAGCCCCGTAATGCCCCAACATCGTCAACTTTCAGCTATCCTGTTCACTGATATCGAAGGGTATACCTCGCTGATGCAGCAGAGTGAACAAAAAGCAATAATGATGAAAGACCGCCACCGCCAGGTCATACAGCAGGGGCACAAAGAATTTAATGGTCGCGTAATACAGTACACCGGAGACGGTACCCTCAGCACATTTCAAAGTCTTGTTGATGCGGTAAAATGTGCGTTGTGCATGCAACAACAATTCTTGCTGCAAGAGCCGCACGTACCGGTCAGAATGGGATTGCATATCGGAGACATCATCTTTAACGATGAGGATATATTTGGTGATGGCGTTAACATCGCTTCACGGATTGAATCGCTTGGCGTCGCAGGAAGCGTCCTGATCTCGGACAAGGCAAACGAGGAACTTCACAACCACCCGTCTCTGAAAACCGTGTCCGTAGGTATTTATCAATTTAAAAATGTAAAGCGAGCTGTAGAAGTGTTTGCACTTAACCATGACGGGTTGGTCAAACCAGCGCCCGATTCACTAACAGGAAAGACCGAAGAAATGCATTCAGCAACGGAAACTCAAAAGAAACCAGAGCTGGATGTACGTGCTGTAAAAAATATTCCTGCAAAAAGTATTGCAGTCTTACCATTCCTAAATATTGGAAATGATCCTGACCAGGAGTATTTCAGTGATGGTATCGCGGAAGAGATCATTAACTCGCTGACAAATTTAAAGGATCTAAAGGTTGCGGGACGGACGTCCTCATTTAAGTTCAGAGATAATGATCTCGACCTAAATGAATTGGGCAAAAGACTGCTTGTTAGTACCGTACTGGCCGGCAGTGTGCGCAGGCAGGGCAACCGGGTTCGCATTACGGCTCAGTTGGTCAACATAGAGGACGGGTATCAATTGTGGTCGGAGAAATACGATCGGGAGATGGATGATGTATTTGCCATTCAGGATGATATTGCACTTGCCATCACAAAAAAACTAAAGCTCACTTTATTGAAGAAGGATCAGCATTTGCTGACCAAAAAAAAACCGACTAACAATGCAGCTGCTTATGAACTCTATTTGAAAGGCAAGTTTTATGTCACGCGCCGTGGTGCATGGATGCTCAAGGGCCTGGACTGTTATAAACAGGCGATTGCGATGGATTCTCAATTTGCGCTGGCGCACGCCGCCTACGCAGATGCGAATCTATTGATTGCAACCTACGGCCTGATGCCCCCGAAAGAAACCTTGGCTCGAGCGAAACAATTGGCAGAGAAGGCAACGCAGCTCGATCCTTCTCTTTGTGAACCCTATTGTGCTCTTGGGTATTACTACGCCTGTTTTGAATGGAACTGGCCGGAGGCAAAGAAAAATTTTCTAAAATCCATAGCAATTAACTCCCGGTATGCTGAAGGTCACTTTAGATATGGCTTCAACTACCTTACCTGTGTGGAGGGTGATTTTGAGGACGCGGCAAGGCATGCAGAGACGGCCATCCAAGTGGAACCCCTCAGTTCTCTTTGCTATGCCATGTACTCTGTCATTCTTCACGGCGCAGGCAAATTTAATGAAGCCCTTGACGCATGCAAAACAGGTATTGAACTCGATCCCAATTCATTTTTATGTCACGTAAATGCGGGCATTGCTCAAATGGCATTGCACCAATATGAAGATGCCATTTCTTCCTTCGAGTATGCCTGCAAACTTTCTGCCAGACAATCCATGGCGATTCATGGCTTAATCTGGGTTTATTGTCTGACAGGTCGTTCGGACAAAGCCCGGGTGTTAATGAACGAATTGAAGGAAAAATCGAAAAGTGAATACGTGGCCAACACGTTTTCTGCGATATCTGCCGCTTACCTGAAAGAATCAGAGGAAGCTTTTGATTACTTTGAAAAGGCCTACATAGATAGGGACCCGATCCTGCTCATGCTTAAATATGTTCAATGGGTACCGTTGCACATCAGAAACGATCCTCGTTTTCAAAATCTTTTGGATAGGATTGGATTTCCTGAATGACCACAGATTGTTGATTGTTAATTGTTGATTGTTAATTGTTGATGTTTTTATTCGCTACACTCAAGTGTTGTGTGCACTGTATTTCAAGTCCCCTTCAGGGGATTTAGGGGTATTAAATTTTAACTATCAACGTCGAAGGAGCGTCCACCAGCGTCATATTCTTATTGTGGATTAATGCAGCCCATGTGCTTATACTTATTAGTAGCAGGTCAACGGACTGCAAGCGGCTTTTCTCCAACGACTGTTCAGACAAGATCGAAATATGATTCGGTGCTACTTGCTCAATCTGTCTGATGCGCTCGCGGTAACTATGATGGGACTTCAGATCAGTCAACTCTTGAATATATAGCTGTGATTTATTGTTCGCAATAAGCTTCTGCGCGTAATCCAGCAGTATTGAATCTTCTTCCTTCCCTATGAGAATTAATACTTTATCCGCACCGGAAAAGTCTTTGTCGATGAACACACCAACGGGTACGCGGCTCCTGGATAATATCGATGATGTCCTGTCATCCAATGCGGAGTCGGGAATGGCACTGTACTTATCAAACAATTTGTCGGGATGGAAGATACGAGTGGTGAACCCTAACATTTTGCCAAGTATACTACCTTGATAAATGGATTTGCCGACTCCTATCAACAAAAGGTCATAACTTCCCTTGTTTGCCATCTCGGTAATATCATTGTCAATATCACTTGTAGCTTTGAATAGGGTATTGACTTTCCTGTTTGATTGGCGGGATTCTTCAAGTATCGGTTGGAAGCTTTCTTGCTCATACTCCTCAATATTGTACAAATGCAGATCGCTTGCCGGGGACAAGTGCATGGCGGTGAGTTCTGAATTTCCATTCAGGTTCCGGGTTAAGTTATTCGCGAGCCGAAAAAGGGACCGACCAGTCTCAGGATTGCCAAAGGAGATGAGAATCTTATAAAGGGCTGATTCAACGATCTTCGATTTTACTGAATCTTTCTTGTCCTTAAAAAAATGATTAATGACATCGAGTGCGGGACCCGTCATCATTGTCG
Source organism: Chryseolinea sp. (assembly GCA_035316905.1). Classification (GTDB taxonomy): domain Bacteria; phylum Bacteroidota; class Bacteroidia; order Cytophagales; family Cyclobacteriaceae; genus Chryseolinea. The sequence continues at coordinate 5,738 of DATHIE010000285.1, forward strand.
TGATCAGCGCCATGATCACCATCATCGCAAAAACTTCCGGAGTAAGAACACCCAAATCGTATCCGATATTCAGGACAACGAGTTCCATAAGTCCCCGAGTATTCATCAACGCACCGATTGACAAACTATCCTTCCAACTCTGGCCAACGAATCTTGCAGCAATGGCACTGCCAAAAAACTTTCCTGTCACAGCAACTAAGATGACGATTCCTGTAGTCATCCATAACGATTGGTCGTTCAACAAACCGATTTGCGTACGTAGTCCGGTGAATACAAAGAATAATGGAAGTAAAAGAACGACCGAAACGTCTTCAACCTTTTCAATGAAAACATTTCTGAACTTTGTATTCTCCGGAATGATTGCACCTGTCATAAAGGCACCAAACAATGCGTGTATTCCGATAAGTTCAGTGACAAAGGAGGAGAGAATGAGCGTAAGAAAGAATATTGCAACAATGGGTTGACTTATGTTTTCTCTTGAAGTGTGCAGGTCGCCAATACGTTTTAGAAATGGTCTTACGACTTTAAGCATGACAAATACGTAACCGATTGCCATCGCCATAATGAATAGCGAACTGCCGAAGGAGCCAGCCTTGACAATTGCAATAACCGCCGCGAGAATACACCAAGCGGTAATGTCATCGGCAGCAGCACAAGTAATCACTATGGTGCCGAGTCTTGTTTTTTGAATACCACGCTCCTGAACTATTCTCGCCAGAACGGGGAACGCGGTGATGCTCATCGCAATACCCATAAATAGCGCAAAAGATGTAAAGTTGATATTCTGTGGAGCGAAGGTATGGTAAGTAAAATATGCAAAGCCAACGCCTAAGGCAAATGGAACGATGATGCTTGCATGGCTTACAACCACAGCATCATGTGCTCTGTTTCTGAGAACTTTGAGGTCGAGTTCCATACCGATCACAAACATGAATAGGATCAAGCCGATCTGACTTAGTAGCTGAAGGTTTGGTAACGACTGTACAGGAAACAATGAAGATGTCAGTTCTGGAAAATAGAGTCCGAATAAAGAAGGACCAAGAACAATCCCGGCAATTACTTCTCCAACAACGGCGGGTTGTCGAACTCTTCGAGCGATATATCCAAACAATCGCGCCACTATGATTATTGCTACGATTTGTCCGAGTAGAACTGCAAGAGGATGGGCGGAGCTGTGTTGCAATCCGGTTATGAAGTCATTCCAATAATTGCTCTCGGCCGAAACGGATGTAACGATGCCACGGCCGACCTCAAGGTCTGCACCTTTCTGCATTACGAAGTATATAAACAGCGCGAACAAGCTGATGACCGAAAGGTAGAAGCCTAACTTTTTTGCGTTGTTGACCTGAATAATGTTTTGCATGAGCA
>DATHIE010000286.1:0-10332 GCA_035316905.1 Chryseolinea sp.
GGACGGTTACGTCAGGATTCAACACCATTTTACCCAACTCGGTATTCATCGCTGGGTTGGCAGACGCGAACTGGCTGTTGTCATGATACTTGAACCAGTTGAACCTTCTTACTTTATAAGGGCAGTTGTTCGCACAATAACGTGTACCAATACAACGGTTATACGCCATTTGATTGAGACCTTCTGTGCTATGTGTTGTTGCAGCGACAGGACATACTGTTTCACAAGGAGCGTTGTTACAATGCTGGCATAGCATCGGTTGAAATACAACTTCAGGATTTTCAGCCGCTTCCTCGATTCCTCTCCAGTCGTCGGCCTTGGCGTCGCTGCTGTAATATCTGTCAATGCGCAACCAGTGCATTTCACGACGCCTTATCACTTCATCGCGGCCCACAAGGGCTACGTTGTTTTCTACATTACATGCTACCACGCAAGCACCACAACCGATACAAGTGTTCAGGTCAATTGCCATCCCCCAGTGGTGATCGTGATATTCATGTCCCTTCCAGATTGAAATTTCTCCAGGAGCCACCTTGTGTTTAGGATCATCCCACGTTGAAACCTTTGGATGGAACTCGCGGTCCCAGTTTTTGTCTTTGTATTTTTCCAGCGACGTTTCCTGAATAACCGACTGACGACCCATAAATGTGTTGTGGGTCTGCGTCTGCGCGATTTGATAAGGTTCGTCGGTCGCGTCAAACTTTACATTGTTCACATTGTAACTCAGTGAGCCGTTCACCATTGCAAGCATCGGATAAACATTAACACCGATATCATTGGCTACCTTTCCTGCCTTCGTACGGCCATAACCAAGGGGAATACCAATTGTTCCGGGAGTCTGACCAGGCTGAACAAGCGCTGCCAATTTTATGGTCTTGCCGTTTGCTGATATAGTGAAGTATTTCGTATTGCTTTCGGAAAAGTCGATGTCTTTGGCATCTTTCGGCGATATGGTCACATAGTGATCCCAAACCGCCTTAGTGATCGGATCAGGAAGTTCCTGCAGCAGTGGGTTATTAGCCTGAGATCCGTTGCCAATAGCACCGCTTTCATAAATAACAAGCTCAAAGCCTGCTGATTTAATGCTGGATGCCGCAGAGGCTGCTGCATTCACATCACCGGCAAACGTAACGGTATGGCTGACAGCGGCGCCTGGTGTTTCCAGCACGCCATCGTAGAGACATTTATCCCAGAAAGTCTGGAAAGGAATAGTTTGATCCTTGTGGAACCAGGTCTTCCAGTTATTCTTTACAAACTCGAAGTAATCGCTTGATGCTTCACCCGCCCAAACGAGGAAGCTCTCACCAGCCTGCCTTGATTTATAGATCGGCGTAATCGCAGGTTGTGCTAGACTATAATGATTCTTCTTCGGCTCGGCATCGTCCCACGACTCAAGGTAGTGATGATCCGGTGCCTTATAATTTGTCAGTGAACCTGTTTCTTCTTCCTTATATGATGTAGATATAGTCAAAGGTACTTTCGCCAACGCTGCACCAATTTTATCACCCTGCGGATGATCGTATACTGGGTTACAGTTATAAAATATCACTGCTTCGATTTTTCCGCCTTCTACGTCGCTGGCAAACGATGCCATTGCTGCATCGTCGCCCTGACGATAATTGACTGGTAAACCAGGCAGTATAGTCACCCCGTAACTACCAAGCATATCGTTTATTCCATTGACCAACACCTGAATAGCTTTGTCGTTCGAACCTGCTACCAAAAGTGCTTTACCACGGCTTGCCCACAAATCTTCCGCAGCTTTTGCGAGGTGTGGTTTTTCAACGCCACCAGAAACGGTACCCCTACCTGCTTTTGCAGCGATAAGGTTATACAATTGAACAACAACGGCACCTTCTTCAGAAGGTTTTATTTGCGTTCTGTGATCTGCGTTCGCTCCAGTGATTGACAGAATTGATTCAAACTGATAATGACGCGACATTGTCCGTTTGTCTTCAGACACTTCGCGACCCAATGCGTATTGCTTCGTGAATTCGATAGGCGATATCCAGCTTCCGAGAAAATCGGCAGCTACGCTAACAATCACATCAGCCTTGCTGAAATCGTAAGAAGGGATGATCGCAGCACCAATTGATTCTTGGTTGGCTTTCAGAATTCCATAGCATGAAGTCTGATCATATTGAACATGCTGTGTCGTTGGATACTTTGCTTTGAATTTCTCAATCGCTGCTTTCGTACTGGGACTGAAGACAGTGTTACTTACGATCCTGATCTGAGCACCTTTACCGGAGACCTCACCTAATTTTGCAATAACCTGGCGATCCAGATCTTCCCATGATATTTTATCTTTTCCAACCTTTGGACCTTTGAGTCTCGAATTGTCGTAAAGAGAAAGTACCGATGCCTCAACTTGTGCACTCGTACCTCCTTTTGAAACGGACGAAAGCGCGTTGCCGTCGATCTTGATAGGACGTCCTTCGCGGGTCTTAACAACGATGCTACAGTAATCGCCTCCATTAACATATGTGGAAGCATAATAATTTGCAATGCTCGGATCTATGTCTACGGGTTTGTTAACATAAGGAATAGCCTTACGGATCGGTGCCTCGCAAGCTGCCAATGCAGCAGCTGACATTCCGAAGCCCATCATCTTCAGGAAATCGCGGCGGCTGTGACCCGGATCTTCTTCTTCCGGTGCCGGAGGATTTGGAAATTCCTGATGAGCATTCTTTACAAAGTCCGGGTGGTTAGCCAGTTGCTCAATGCCTTTCCAGTATATCTTCTTTGATTCTTCCATAGATCGTTTATCGCAACTCTTGATGTAATTACTTACTCTATTATTAATAGTGGCACTTTGCACATTCCAAACCGCCAATGTCCTCCACCTTCATAGGAGTTTTGCTCTTTTTATTGTGAAGCTCCACAAGGTTATCGTAATAGGCATTGCCTTTAGAATTGACATCAGTTTTGCGATGGCAGTCGATACACCAGCCCATGGTCAATAAGGAGTGTTGACGAACAACATCCATGGTTTCAATAGGTCCGTGACAGGTTTGACACTCAACTCCGGCAACATTCACGTGCTGAGAGTGGTTGAAGTAGGCTAGATCCGGGAGGTTGTGAATACGGACCCATTCAATAGGCTTCTTAGTGTCCCACGCTGCAACAAGTTTTGCAATTTCGGCCTCGCCAGTAACAGCGCCTTGTCTGATCTGGTTGTGGCAATTCATACATATATTAAGAGAAGGGATTGTGGCGCTCTTACCTTTCATGACGCCAACGTGACAATATTTACAATCTATTTCATATTGACCCGCGTGTATCTTGTGTGAGAATGCAATGGGTTGTTTCGGTGCATAACCTTGCTGAACGCCAACTGAAAATAGCCCGGTAATGACTGCTTTGAATCCTATTGCTGTGACGAGAAAGAGGACGATAAAGATAAATCCAGGGCTTCTTGTGATCGAGCCAAATGTAATTGGTGAATGAACAACTTCCTTATCTTCAGGCGACAGTTCCTTTTGATCTAGAAATTTCTTGAGCGCAGATACCAGGAAGGCCAGTATTACAAGGAGTAATACTAAAATGAGCACCATGCCCACCAGGATGATGTTTAAGTATTTCTCTGGTAGACCGTTACTTGTTGCAGCAACCTCGACGCCAGGACTAGGCGGTGGTACGATCACAGGTCCCTTAATTGTTTCAGCCTGGATGTACGCCAACAAATTCATGATGTCTTCGTCTTTCAGAGAAGAGAAGGAAGTCATCTGCGTCTTATTGTATTCGTTGTAAATTTTTACAGCGTAATCATCGCCGCTGGCAATAACACCTGCAGAGTTCTTAACAAATGATTTGATCCAATCTATCGACGGCGCACGTTCGTAAACTTTTTCAAGCGCAGGACCGACTAGTTTTTGATGAACCCTATGGCACGTCTTGCAGTTCGCATTAAATAATGCCTCTCCCGCAGTGATGGCAGCCGGATCTTTGGAGATTTCCTGGGCGTAAGAAGTAATATTTAGTAGGGCGAAAAGAACGAGGAGGGAAAGAGACTTGCAAGCGGCAGAGATTAGATTTTTCTTCATGTTAGGTTCAGTGTCCGTTTTCAAAACAAGCGGCACAAATCTACTATTGGAACTCATTTTTTCAAATTTATTTGAACCGTTGCACAATAAAAGTTGCGTATTTTCTGCCTCGCTTTAAATCCCGGGAAAGGTAGTTACTCACCCCTTCGATGTATCCGTTTTTATCAATTTAGAATGATTTTAAATTGAATGTCCGGGGGCAAATATCCATGATTATTGGGTCAATTACGCGGAAAAGTCAAAGCGAGCATTCATCCGTGCCGACAAATCATTTCAACATCGAAATTTCAGTGAAGCTTTGACCATCCTTCCTCTATTCCCAATCCAAACAATGCAAAGTCGTACTTTACCGGATCGAACGCGTCGAGTTTTTGTAAACTAATCGTGAGCTCAGTCGCTGTAATCCAATCCGTTTGTTTTCGTTTGATCAACTTCAGCTTGCGCGCCACTCTGTCAACGTGGAGATCACAAGGACAAATAAGCTGAGACGGTAAGATCGTATTCCAAATTCCAAAATCCACTCCCCTTTTATCATCTCTTACCATCCACCGGAGATACATATTCAATCGCTTGCAGGTGGATTTTCTCACTGGTGTTGCAATGTGCTTCTGTGTGCGCCGTGGATGATCGTCGAGGCTGAAAAATAGCCGATGAAAGTTGACCAAAGCAGTTTCAACATTCTTGTCGCCAACGGAGAGCTTAAACGCTCCTTCCAACGAAGAATGATTCTGGTAATACCATTTCAGAAATTCTATAAAATACAGGGTATCCGTAGGGTTGAATGTGCGATGCTTGAACTTCTCAAATGCCTTGAGATCGTCTGCGCGATGGTTGAGGATGAATTGATGCGGGTCATTATCCATCATAGCAAGAAGTTCCCTGCATTTTCTGATGATAGTTCCTCGCTGACCCCATGCGAGAACTGCTGCGAACAAACCAGCGATCTCAATGTCCTGTTTTTTTATGAACGCATGAGGAATGGATATCGGATCATTCTTAATGAAACCTGGTTGGTTGTAGAGATCCGATTTTTCGTCAAGAAATTCCTTGAGCTCAGCTAGCGTAAACTTCCTCGTCTTCTTCATCACAAACCTTTAGACAAGATTAACCGAAATCCGGAAAATATCCCGCGCTTAGCTACCTTGATGTCAATTGAATAATTTTAATTATTGTACTTTCCCGTGACTATGATATAACCGTTTTTGCATGAAAAGATTATTCTGGATCCTCGCGGTGACAGTTCTTGGTATCCTTATTTTATCGATCGCCTTTGTCGCAGTCACATTCCCTCCTATTATGGCAGGTATGGCGGCGAAGACGATGTGCTCGTGTGTTTTTGTTGCCGGAAGAACACCTGAAAGTGTAGTTGAAAAGGAATTACAGGTTTTCCCTGGTGTATCCAAAGCCCGGATAGAATTCACTGAAGACTCCGTCGTGTCCGCAACTTTACTTGGAAGGACAAGTACAGCAGTTTTTAGAAAAGGACTGGGTTGCACATTGCTCGCGGAGGCCGACGTAGACCAGATACGAGATCAAAAGATCAATCTTCCCGCCGCAGGGCCCGATGTGGACCAGGATACAATTCCGTGGCCCATGGGAAATCTTCTGACCGATTCAATTCCTTCTGGAATCAAAAACGATATTCTCGTTAAGACATTGGATGATGCTTTTTTTGAACAAGATCCAGCAAAGCCGCTTAATACATTGGCCATCGTGGTGGTACAAGATGGTAAGATCATAGCAGAAAGATATGCCCCCGGCTTTTATCACAATTCAAGATTTATGGGTTGGTCAATGACAAAGAGTATTACCAATTCGCTAATAGGCATCCTTGTCAAAGACGGAAAACTAAAAACTGAATTACCAGCTCCTGTCAGCGATTGGCAAAACGACGATAGAAAGAATATTACCTTAAACAATCTCCTTCAAGCTAGCAGCGGGTTGGATTGGTCCGAGTCTTATTTTGTTCCGACGTCAACATTTCACAAAATGTTTATCTATAGTGATGACAAGGCGGGTTTCGCGAGAGGCATGGGACTCCACGACAAACCGGGTGAACATTTTCTTTATTCCAGCGGAACAACGCTAATACTTTCCGGAATTATCCGCGAAACCGTGGGAGATGAATCGTATTATAAATTTCCTTACGAAAGGCTTTTTTATAAAATAGGAATGAATCAGGCGATCATGGAACCTGATGCGTCCGGTACGTTTGTTGGATCATCCTATTGTTATGCCAGCGCACGCGACTGGGCACGCTTTGGATTGCTTTACTTAGATGATGGAGTATGGAACGGAGAACGTATACTGCCCGAAGGATGGGTGAAATACTCTCAAACTCCGACACACTCCGCCAAAATGGGCGAGTACGGTGCACAATGGTGGCTCAACGCCGGAGGTCCAAATCATCCCGAGAATCGTAAGTATCCTAAGATCCCCGCCGACGCTTATTGGGCTGATGGTTTCGAGGAGCAATATGTAGTGGTGATCCCCAGCGAAAAGCTCGTTGTTGCACGGCTCGGCGTTTCTCACAATGGTTTCGATATTGAAAAGCTGGTGACAGGGATCATCGAGGCGTTACCTGATAAATGACTTATTTTAGGTCCCGGCTCCAACTTTTTTGCGCCCAGGCGTGTCAATTAACGGAGTGAAGGGTGACTAAAATTGTTGGTCGTTATTGATTAACTTACTACTACCGTTTGAGGAAATGAATTCCAGGATCCATACAGGCATAATAGTTCTTTTGGTCGCAAATAGTATAACTCTTTGTGCGCAGGATTTCGACGCGGATTCAATCTATTATACGCCGATCCCCAAAGTAAACTCTGTTGAACAGTCAAAAAGGGGTAGTCCATCAGTCGAAGAAACAACCCGGCCTCCTAATCCATTTGCTGTGGGTCTGGTGCTCGACGACTCAGTCACAAGTGAGAGGTTTGTCGAATACTTCTTCAATGTCCAGGTCGGAAGCCTGATCGGATGCTCTGATTGTATTTCGGAAAAGGAAGTTTCATTTACAGCGTCAACGGTTCACGGTATAACCGTAGGCGAAAAATTCAGAGTTGGCGGCGGTCTCGGGTTTGATTCATATTACGGTTGGCAAACGGTGCCCTTTTTTGGAAGCATTAGCTGGGACCTGCTGGGTACGAAAAACACCAATGCTCTTTTTTTACAATGTAACTACGGATGGTCATCACCATGGAGAACGGAGAAAGCATGGGAGTACGGGATGACCAGCGTTGACGGTGGCCAAATGTTTTACGGTATGGCTGGAGTACGCCTAAAGTATTATGATCTAAGACTCTCCTTCACGGTCGGCGGAAAAGTTCAACAGGTAAGCAGCTACTTCGACAGCCCAACTTTTTATTACGATGTCAACGGAAACCCAATTTCGGGAACTTCAAGCAGAACCACGATCGCAGAAACCATGAAACGGTTTGCCATGACTATCACTATCGGGTGGAAGTGATTGCAGTGCGCCTTTTAGCATACTGGAACCCGAGGCTGGCAATGATAAATACCAGTCCAACAACACAAACCCACGCAAAGCTATCTCCTACTCTCGAGTATAAGGTCTTGATTCCCGCGGTAGGCAGGTAAGCAACTACAACTCTATCTCCCTTGTCAAAATAATTTCTCCTGGCGACAATATTCCCGTTATAATCGCATGCAATACTAACGGCCCCGCTAACAGGACGCAACAAACTCGTACCGTTTTCAATGGCTCTTACTATCGCCATCTGTGCGTGGTAGGGTGATACCTCTTTCCAATCCCCCGAAGGCAATAAGAGAATATCAGCACCTTTCTTTCCAAGTTGGCTCATGAGCTGTGGAAAGTCGGCATCGTAACAAATCGAAATGGCGAGCTTCCCGTACGGCGTCCGAATAACTGGAACGTCGCCGTCGCCCGCTACACTGGGTTCTATCAGCGGAACTGGCCGATTCTTAAAGAAAACATTCAGGGAATTTCCATCGGGATCAAACAGCACAGCCTTATTCTCAATAAACTTTTTTCCAAACTCTATTTTACCAGGTCGGATTGAGGCAACTGTCATGAGGAAATAGATACCATTATCCCGCGCGAGTTCCGCTCCTTTGGTCAGCAGCTTTTCTTCATCGTCTTTGATGGTGAATACAGCTGCTTCCGACCACGAAACAATCTGCGAACCCGCTTGGGCTTCGTTTCTGCTTAGCGCTAAAAGTTTATCCTGCGACGCCACAAGCTTCAAGTGCGTGCGTTTGAATTTTTCATCATATGGATCTTCTACAAAAGCGGCGAACCCCTTCTGAAGTTCGGCAAGCTCTGGTGAATTTTGCGTTAGCGCATCTTCATCAACAGGCATCTTCTTCCCGAAAGTATCCTCATAAATCACCTGCAGCAATGGCACCTGATTATTAGTGAGTCCGGCAACCCTTACGGTGTTTTGCTTCGGATAAAAAATGGAATTCGTTTTAACCAACCCATAAAACATGATCGCGGCCATGGTTGCCATAAACCAAATTGCCACGGGCCGGAGGGTCTGCCACTTCCACTGGACCTCGGTTATCCAAAACCATAGTGATGCAAACCAGCCGATGGAGAACGTGATGACCCAAATCCCTCCTATTGATGTGGCCTGAATTAAAAGCGAGTTAGATACCTGTGTATAGGCTATTGACGACCAGCTCCCTCCACCGCCAAAAGAACTTGTATACTCAAAAGCGACCAGGCTAAAGGGAAATATAAGCGTCTTGGTCAAACCAGAAATCTTTGGATAAAGAAGCCTGTTTAATAAATACGGAATGGCAGCCTGAAGACTTATCACAAAGGCCATCAGGGGAAAGAAAATGCCAGGAAAGGGCATGACCTTATGTTGCGATACCAGGGATGAGATAAATAATGTCAACACTGCGATAGCATAAGACCGCCACGGCGTCAAGTCGGCAATGAGGAAAATGAGAAGGAAGGGCGCCGCCCATGCTGCAGGGGGAAAAAGCCATTTGGGGGACAGTAGCATGAATGCTAGCGAGGTTCCAATGAGTAGCCCGATTCGACGGAAAAGTTTCGTTTTCATAGATGATGCGTTTTAGGAACAAAAAACGCATGAACGAGGCTGCTGGTCGACCGAGTTCAGGAAGTCGAACGCATTTAGCGCAAAGTCGAACTCTTATTTTTGAAGGCCTTTCCGGAATTCGGAAGGAGTCTGTCCTGTTTTCTTTTTGAACAGTGTATTAAAAGGGGATTTTGAGTTGAACCCCGATTGGTACATCACCTCCAACACTGTGAGCTTCGGATCTTTAGATTCCGTAAGTATGCGTTTTGCTTCATTGATCCGATAGGTGTTCACAAAATCAAAAAAATTCTGCCTGTAGTACTCGTTAATGAACTGCGACAATTTCTTTGATGGAATGTTGGTGCGTTCAGCGAGTTCATCCAGTGTTAGGTCGGAATTTAGGAATGCGTGTTCCGTCATTATCGCATGCATTAGTTTTCTATCGCAATCGGCCCTTTCGAGCTCGCTCAGCGATGCGGCGGTAGTAGCAATTTCTGTTTCCGGTTCAACCCCTGAAAAGATCAACGGTTGATTCAATGCCTTCCAGACAATTGTGTTTACAAAAACGAAGATGAATGCAATGACCGCAATGAGACCAGCATGAAGCAATTCCTGTGTGGCGAGTGGAAGGAATGAATACATTAGTGTGATCAACAACATAACACCCACGGAAAGGATCATGAACATTAGCCAGTCGAGGTTGCGTTTATGCAACAGGGAAAATCTTTGCTGCAATTGTTGCCTGTAAAAAATGATTTCACGGTAAGCAAAATAGAGATAAGTGCCCACATGGGCATATACGACGGCAATGGAATAGTAAAATCCCGCAGGCAGTTGCTGTCGCTGGATCGCTGATTGAATTAAATGCTGGTACTCCGAGGGTTGTAGATGATAGTAAATCTGAAAGACGACTGTGAATGCTATAAATGGGATAAGGTGAAACAAATGCCCAACCTTCCACTCGAATCTTCTGTAAACAACTGATTTTGTGTAAAAGAACAGAACGGGCCCAATGAGAAACACAAACCCGTCTTCGACGTGTGCCAGTGCCGGAAACCTCTCGTAAAACCCGTAATAAACCAGCAACCCATCCGTAAGGTTGATTGCCAACAACAAAAAAAACGTCGCAAGCAGCTTGTTACTTCGGGATTTCCCCCCCTTCACGCTAAATAAAAAAACGGACAGCAACAGAAGCTGAAAGATTACGATCGTCGATAAAATGTTCAGCAGTGTATATACCATCCGTGGTGTATTGG
>DATHIE010000287.1:0-6632 GCA_035316905.1 Chryseolinea sp.
TTCGTTGGCGACAGACTGCAGCGATAATGAAGTTACATTGTCGATCTTTTCGAAAACTTCCTTCAGCGGCGGAACACGGTCATGATCGATGATAGCTCTTCCCATCATGATCATAAGGCCGAGATTATTCTCTTCGGATAAGGCCAGCTGTCCCTTGATCTGTTCTTTCGCAGACGCGAGCTCTGAGGGACTCAAACGTCTATGACGAAGCTTCTCCATCTCGCGGTTGATCAGCTTCACACACTTCGACACCTGTTTGGGTTCTGTTCCAAAGTAAATCGCAAACATTCCGGTATCGCTATACGCCAAATAATTAGCGTCGATGGAATACACAAGCCCATGTTTTTCCCTCACTGACATGCTAAGCCTTGAATTCATTCCCGGCCCGCCGATAATGTTGGACATCACATAAAATGGAATTCTATTTTCGTGCAGCAAAGGATAAGCATCCCGTCCGATACCGCATCGCGATTGTTTCACTTCACGCTGCAATATTTTTTCTTCCTGCTCATATACCTGGAACTTCTTCCTTCTTGCGTTTGACTTGAACATAGGGTTGCGCTCAAAGTACTTTCGCGCCATACGTTCTACGTCGCCAAGAGTAACATTTCCGATAACACTGAACACAATCTTTCTGCTATCGGCATGCTCGGCAAAAAATGATACGAAGTCTTTCTTCCTGAAATTTTTAACTGTCTCTGCGCTACCGAGGATGTTCATACCCAGCGGATGGTTCTTAAAGACGAGTCCTTCAAGTTCATCCTGCAATGAATCGTCCGGGCTATCAAAATACATCGACATTTCTTCGAGGATAACGCCACGCTCTTTTTCCATTTCCTTTACAGGGAACGTGGACTTGAAAGTTATATCAGTGAGTACATCAACCGCACGCTCGAAATACCGGTCTCTGACAGAAGCGTAAAACACGATTTTTTCCTTATCCGTGAAGGCATTCAGCTCGCCGCCGATGCTGTCGAGGCTCTCGATTATGTCAATGGAAGTGCGCTTTCTTGTACCCTTGAAGGCCATGTGCTCCCAAAAGTGGGCAATACCCTGGTTTTTGAGCGTTTCGTCGCGGCTTCCTATGCCCAAAAAAATGCCGCAATGTACGATGTTTGTCGTAGGTATAAACTGGTGCACCACCCGGATGCCATTGGAAAGCCTGAATGAATTGATGGTTCTCATCTTCGGCAAATCTAATGATAGTCTAAAAGAATTGATGTTTCTCATCGTCTACAAATCTAGGAATGAATATAAAGCAATTCATGATCCTTAGTGCTTCAAACCCCTATAATATAGAAAGTTTTTCAGCGCAAACCCGTGCGGAAATCCTGACCCTACCCACCCAGTTGCGACGCCTCTCCCGGAGCCTAAAACAGGGCCATTTTGAGAGGGTGACAGCGGATTCTCACCCTAAAGCAGCTGTTTCGAGGACGAACACTTTTGCCCGTTCGCGGTCAAGGTATTGACGCCAGCCCGAGATTTTGCGTATAATTAATGAACAATCTAAATGGCATAACTATTGCGAAATATCTACACGCTATGGACACACAAAAAGTAAAAACCTGTTTCACCATAACTTTTACCGACGAGCAGTACGATCGTGCTAGGGGTTATGTGGAGGATATGAAACGCCATCCGAACCGGATCTTCTGGCAAGGGAAACAAGGGAAGACTGATCAGGAGCTGATCATTGAGCAAATTGCCCACCGCATCCTGTCCGGATTCTATAACAATGAACCGTACGCTGCGGGCAAACACATCATGCGGATGGATAGCTCGGTAAACGTTTAAAATTATCAGACATTTTCTTTACGCTTATCAGATTTGCTGAGACAGCGACGTCAAATGAAATCCGACTTCTGAGAAAGTTGCGTCGGATGTCCGACATCGTACTTGCCTTTCAAGTCCCTTCGAGTTATTTAGGGGCTAACGCCCTTGTTCGATTCAAGTAAACAATCCCTGAGTATTGACTTTATTCATTGTTGAATATTGCCTGCCCGATAACCGGCGGGAGAGTTATCCCTCTGCAAGCCACTCGCCAGTGCCGGACCACAATCGGCTTCGAAAACACTCAATAAGTCAACAATCAACAATCAACACTCAAGTATATTGAGGACAAAAAGAAGGAAAGCATTTCAAGTCCACTTCAGGGGATTTAGGGGTTGTTAGATGCGGCTAAGAATTTTCTTTATCAATCCATCAACCACCTTATTGGGGTCTTTGGAAAATTTGCCCGTCGCGCGATTGGCGATAATAGCGTTAACACTTAGGACTTCGTGTCCAAGTAAACGCGCCATTGCGTAGTATCCAGCTGTTTCCATTTCGAAGTTCGTGAGTGAAAAGTCGGTCGACTTATTACGGTACTTGCCGAGATCTTCAAGCATCTTAGGATATTTTAGCGACAGCCGTATTTCCCGCCCTTGCGGCGCATAAAAACCAGGCGCCGTGATCGTATTTCCCACCTGCATATCAGCGGCGTATTGTTTCCTCAGCAATGATGATCCTCTTACAACGTAAGGGGTGAACGAGATCTTTGCCTTCTTCTGAATATCCTTCGCGAGGTTTTCCTCGAATGTATCCATCTCGAGATTATAGAAATTCATAAGGTTATCGAACCCTACTGCATAGTCCGTGACCAGGTGTGAATCAAGCGGAATATCTTCCTGCAATGAACCAGACGTGCCTATCCTGATCACCTTTATCTTCTTCCGCCGGCTTCTGGGCTCTCTGGTTTTGAGATCAACATTTATCAGGGCATCAAGCTCTGTGAAAAAGATCTCGATGTTATCAGTGCCTATACCCGTACTGATTACCGTGACGCGCTTGCCTTTGTACTTGCCCACATGTGTGATGAACTCGCGTTTGTTCATTTCAAATTCCACGTCATCGAAGTACTGACTCACACGGTACACCCGACTTGGATCGCCCACTGTAATTATCGTCTCACTTATGTGCTTGGGCAGCAGGTTCAAATGATAAACGCTGCCGTCACTATTCAGGATCAGATCAGACTCAGAGATTCGAGGCATAGGCGCGTTATGATTTTACTTTCTGTGCAGGATTACCAAAGACCGTCTCCCCTGCTTTCACGGGTGTCACAACGACAGAGCCTGCTCCAACCCTGGATCCTTTTCCAATAGTAATGCCTCCTACGATCGTCACTCCCGCTCCAATGAAAACTTCATCCTCCACCTCGACACCGGGATTGATAACACTTCCGGCCCCCACCTGTACAAAATCGCCAATCTTCGCCTCCATTCCGATGATCGCTCCGGCGTTGAGGATGCAATGATTCCCAATCGTAGCGCCTGCTCCAATCTTAACACCCTGATCGACAAAGTTTCCGTGGCCGATACTTCCTGACGCCGGCACAATTGTCCCCTGGGCAAGAGCATTTACAGGCTGCATATGCCTGTCTTCCTGAAGCATTGTAACAAGTGACTTCCGAACCTTATTTTCATCTGCGGCCACAAACGCTTCACACTTTTTGCCAATTAGTTTTAGAAATCCGTCGTCGTCGGTGCTTCCAAGAACTGTGATATTGTCGATTGTTGTGTTGTGGAGTTTCTTGTTGTCATCGAGAAAACAGTACACTACGTTCCCATTGTTCTCAAATATTTCTTTCGCCTGGCGACCAAGATAATTTGCGCCAAAAATGATAACGGGATTTTCCATAAGCTAATGCTGAGCGGCAAAGGTAAATTTCAAACACCAACAGAACAAGGCAGGTCTACGATCTTTGTATGAACGCTGACACCTTCTTTACAAGTGGATTTTCAATCGTTATCAAAAGGAAGAAGAAAGGAAGGAATGAAATCCGATACCTCGAAAGTGTCCCAAAATTAGGTGTCGACAGAGCAAGGAATACACACAAGGTGGCAACATAAAGCAAAATCGAACACAACAATAGGCGCTGCCGCGATTTCACCAGACTCACAATATTACTTAACGAAGCAACAAAGAGGAGTAACAATACGAGGTTTTCGATTGCAATCAACCATTGAAATACAGTGTGGGCCTCCCACGGGAATGGTCTGAAAATGCCCGAAACAAGCGCCCACGGAACATTCTTAGCGACGCTACCAACGGTCGGCTCAAGCGACGCATATTCGATAACGTCATGGGGATCCGAAATTGAATTAAACTCATGGTTGTTATACACTATCACATCCAATATTCTGCCGGGATAAAAATTCGGTCGCAGGGAACTGATGACAGCAAGGGGGACAATGAACGTAGCACTCCAGATCAATACGTTAATTACAATACTTTTCACTAGCCACGTTTGCGATAGACGATGTGTGACAATTGCAGCAGCTGAGATGGGTAAGAAAACCGCGAGGTAGTAATATTTTAACCTCCAGAGCAACCACGCCGATAAGATGAAAACCACCCACTCCCACCAGGGCAGCTTTTTCCCTTCCCACTTTTCGACCACGACAGCACACAAGAAAAATAAAGTAGCCATAGAAACACTTTCCTTGATCACTCCTGAGCTCCAAAAGACAACCGATGGAAAAAAGAGAAACGCGATGATCGCAGCAACTTTTGCGGAGGGAAAAGACTCAACGATAACATTTGTCAGCTTCCACGCAGCGAAAAAAGACATCATCGAAAAATAAAGCGATATGATCCAATAGTTGTCGAATGTGATAAGGCCCACCAGGCTGGTCAGCTTGACCATAAAAAGCGCGCGGGATTGAAAATAAACTATTTGCTCCCAGAGAGGATGAGTCTCGTCGTCGACGAATAAGAACTGTAAGTACGAGAAAAAATCAGTGCGCGCTAATTCGGTCAGCTTCTTTGCGTCCTCAAAAAACAAAAAAGTGTCTGCGGTTATTCGGTAATAGTAAAGGTATATCAATCCGAGTCCTATTCCGGCTGCAGCTTTCAGAACCAATGACGGCCAAAACAATTGAACGATGCTGCTTTGTCTATAAACCCTCCATAGTCTGTATGCCACAAACGACAGAAAAACCAGGTTGACGACGGCAAACAGAATTTTCATTTCTGAAGAGGATTGACCAGGGATGCTCCAATTTTACAGTCAAGGCATCTGCGTTTCAGACAAAAGTTGTTGTACAGTCCCACCATCGCCTGTGAATCGAATGCATTCTTTACATTCAACCCTAACTCTTTCCATCGCCTGGTAATACGATTTGTTTCAGCAGGCATGTGCTGCAGGATAGAAACAGCACGATCGATGTAATGCTGATCGTCTTTAGCTTTTCCATACGCTACCAGCATTGGCGCCACAGTGTTGATGATAAGAATATTGATACTTTCACCTCCTAATGTATCTATTTCTTTTTTGAATTCTTTGAAAAAATGGTAGTGATGCATCCAATACGCTGACTGACATGCAGAGAAGAATTTCACAAGTTCTCGTCCGTCTTGTATCGAGATGATCGTGTTGAAGAATTTTTGTCCCTTATGGATAAGACAGGCCAGCTGAGCGATCCGGATGGTCGGGAAATTTGCAGGTCTCATCCGAAGGAATCTCCATTGAATTTTATTTAATCGTTTATCGGCTAGTTTGTATTTCTGACTCAGGAACCTGTACTCCCGCTTGAGCAGGCTGAAATATTCGTCTTCATTTTCCTCCTCGAGAAAACCGGCCTGTCCAAAAAGCAGAGCCTCCACTTGTGAAAGTTTGTCGGCGTGCTTCAAAAGTATCTTGTATGGGAGAGCCAATGACAGTTGATGAAATGGATCATTGTTGACTTTAAACCCAAAATTTTTTGTCAGCATTTGATAACAGGTCTCTTCCCAGTCATTTCCATTTCTTTCGAGCATTCGCTGGATGCTGTTCGCTTTGTTCTCCAGTCTGTCGACTAACACCTTGTCCAGCATTGATGTAACGACTATTGGCTTCACTTCAAATAATTTTGACGCACAAGGGATCGCCTCTGGACTGTAGACGAGCCTGCGATAATGCAGAAGAAGGTATTCGCTGACGCGGTTCTTTAATTCCAATGTTGGCAGCGTGGTGCCATCGGTACGGCTAACAGACTTGTCGTCGCTCCACACCACGTGAAGCACTACGTTATCATAGAGCGCATCTGTATTATGCTTGTGATCTATCCATCCCGACGCGTAGATATGTATCTCGACACTACCGATCCATTCCATTTCGTCTATTTTGATACGTGCATTGAAAAAGTCCGGGCCGGAATGAGGGTTTCGATGACCGGGATTAAATACCAGGATGGGCTCACCCGCCGTGGTAGTAAGAGAGTGTCTATCAAAATACTGGAACTGCCAGACGTAATGCAGGAATGATTCAGTCACAGGACTCAATCTCGCGCAAAAAAAGGAAGGATGTGAAAAGTGTTGAATGCAGTTTTCCTGACTATTTCGGGTGGCTGGGTACCTGGGTGCCTAGCTACAGGTACCTAGGTACCCAGGAACCTAGAGGGCTGCCAGGCAAGTCTCCATCTCATCCTTTATCTTCTTAGCTTCAGCTGCGGCATGTTTGGAAAAATCGACGCCATCAGAAGCATAGATGATTGATCGGGCTGCGTTGACGAGTAGTCCACATTGCTTGTTCATTCCATACTTCGAGACCATTTGCAGATCGCCGCCTTGTGCACCGATACCGGGAACCAGAAAAAAATGTTCCGGCGCCA
>DATHIE010000288.1:0-8431 GCA_035316905.1 Chryseolinea sp.
ATTCATGATCACCTATCGCTGGCAAAGTTCTTATTACTGGCAATCATTCTTAGTGAATGGCAATGTGCCGGCTTATCAAGCCATCGACGCGCAGTTTAGCTATACGTGGGATAAATTCCATTTAAAAGTAGGAGGAACTAATATATTCAATCACTACTACAATTCTTACTTAGGAGGACCTTCGGTGGGAGGATTCTATTATACTACGGTCACGTTGAATCTTTGAGTGAGTAGCTCGATGTTAGTGCGTGCGTAATATTAAAAGGCGTGCCCAGACGTTTAACCGCAAAAGGCGCAGAATAAAACCTACGCAAAAAACGCAGAAGAAAGCCAACGTTCGAAAACCTATCCTTGTATTTTTTTGCGTTTTCTGCGTGGATTCTTTTGCGTTTTCTGCGGTTAACTTTTGCTCACTCGCCTATAACATGCAGCCTCAGCAATTGCGCACCAACGCACTACCGATTCTTTCCCCCTGGAGGGGGCCAGGCTTCCTCAATCGCTTTCAAAATATTATCCAATCCTTTCTGAAGCTTTTCGGGCTTATCCCAACTATAACCTATCCTTAAGTACCTTCCATCCTCTTCGAACCAATGCCCCTTTCCCACATACGTTCTATATTTATTTAGAAGAATATCATGAAACCTATCAATATCAACATCAACGTTCTTCCTGATCCTCGGAAAGCAAACACATCCTCCCTTCGGCTCAATCCATTCCAATACATTCTGCTTGTTCATGAAATCCTTAAGCGTCTTGAAGTTCTTAAGGATTGTAGACTGAACCGGTTCGAACAACTCCATCTTCCTTGACAGATATTGATAGGCTATTTCTTCGTCCACGACGGAATTAGTAATGCAGATTTGCTCCTTTGCGGCAAGGAAGGTTTCCATCAGTTGTCGATTCCTACACAACATCCATCCGATACGTATGCCCGGAAGTCCAAATGATTTGGACATAGAAGCAATGCTGATCACTTTATCCGATAGTGTAGCAGCGATGGGTAGCTTTTCGACAAAACACATCTCCCGGTATGTTTCATCCATCATCAAATAGATCCCCTTCCGTTCAACCAGCTCAACGATGGCCAACAATTTTTTCTTGTCAATCAATACACCGGTTGGATTGTGAGGATAAGTCAGGCTTATCAACCGGGTCTTGCTGGTTACAAGTTTTTCAAGCGACGAAATTTCAAAGTCAAAGCCGTCTTCGAAAGACAAATTCAGGAAGGAAACTTCAGCCCCGATTGCGCGCGGAGTTTCAATGTTCGTTGCATAATTCGGTTTGGCTACGACAATATGATCACCCTTCTTCAAAAAAGTGGTGGCGACAACAAAAAGTGCGGCTGCCGCTCCCGCAGTGATTAGCACATCTTCTGAAGTCATGGCGACCTCGCGGGCAATTAAGTCGCGCAATTCTATTTTACCTTTGTGATCACTGTAGGATAGCAGAAGATTGTCGACACTTATTCCCAGATCACTCAGCTTCTGGTCGGCAAAGGAACTTTCAGAAAGATTACAGTCGAGCTTGTCATAACCGAACCCTTCCGGCGCCTCTATTTCGATGGGCATTCTCCTATACAGCATAATTGTAAATGTTTGATTTCTAAGCGAAACGGATGAAATATAAATATTTCGTCCAGAAAATATTGCGCAAGCAGATCCTTGCATATATATTCGCAAGTAAATCCTTGCATATTATGGAAGCCAGGAGAGATGTGTTTCGGGCCATTGCCGATCCCACCAGAAGGGAGATCATTAGCCTTATTGCAAAACAACCGCTGAATCTTAATTCGGTGGCCGAAAAATTTGATATGAGTCGCCAGGCCGTGTCACTGCACGTAAAGATCCTGGAGGAATGCGGCTTGATCACGTTTAAGCAACAAGGTCGCGAAAGGTTCTGCGAAGCCAGATTGGAAAAGCTTAGTGAGGTATCGGAGTGGGTTGAGCAATACAAGCAACACTTTGAACAGAAGCTGGATTCATTGGAGAAATACTTGGACAAAATTCAAAAACAGAGAAAACATGCAAAGAGAAAATAACACAGCTGACAGGGAGCTTCGGATCTCCCGTGTATTGAACGCACCTGTAGAACTTGTATGGGAAGTATGGACTGATCCCGAACACCTCAAACAATGGTGGGGACCAGACGGATTTACAAACACGATAACCAAAATGGAGATGCGTAAAGGCGGTGAGTGGAATCTTGTGATGCACGGTCCTGATGGAATAGACTATAAGAACGAAACCATCATCATAGAGATCATAAAGTATAAGAAGATCGTATACGACCATGTCAGTGGTCCGCGATTCCTGGCGACGATCGAGCTTGAAGTGCAGGGAAAGAAAACCCGAATCGATTGGCATATGCTATTCGAAACAAAGGAACAGTTCATCAGGACTGTTAAAACATTCAAAGCCGATGAAGGTTTGAAGCAGAATGTCAGCAGAATGGAAGAATATCTCTCGAAAATGCAAACGGCAAAAAAATGAAACGCAGCGTTTTTGTTTCTTTCGTGTGTATAACGGGAATTTTGTATACATGTAAACCAGAACATAACAGTATGGATGCCAATAGGAAAACAGACAGTACCGGGGTCGCGGCTCCATCTTTTGAAAGCGGTTATTCCGAAGTTAACGGGATCAAAATGTATTACGAGATCTACGGTGAAGGCAAGCCGTTAGTGTTGATCCACGGTGGTGGCTCCACGATACAAACTACGTTCAGCAGAATCATTCCACTTCTTGCTAAAACCAGAAAGGTAATTGGCGTTGAGTTGCAAGCGCATGGCCGGACCGGTGACCGTAACACACCAATAAGTTTTGAACAGGATGCTGAAGACGTAGCAGCGTTACTAAAGAATCTTAACGTCGGTAAAGCGGATATCCTCGGTTTCAGCAATGGCGGGAATACCACCATGCTACTGGCTATTCGACATCCTGAACTAGTGAACAGGATCATTGTTGCTTCGGCCTTTTATAAAAGAGATGGAATGTTTCCCGGCTTTTGGGACTTCATGAAAAAAGGAACAATCGCCGACATGCCTGCCGCACTGAAAGAAAACTTTCTAAAAGTAAATCCCGATTCCACCAAACTTCAAAATCTCTTTGAAAAATGTTCGGAACGCATGCTGACCTTCAAGGATTGGAATGGCGAACAATTGAAATCTATAAAAGCCAAAACATTGATAGTGGCCGGTGATAAAGATGTAGCCACGCCGGAGCATTACGTAGCAATGCATAGATTAATACCCAATTCCCAACTGCTCATTATACCGGGTGGACACGGAGAGTTTATGGGCGAGATTACGTTTGAAAATGTCGAAAGTAAAACTGAATCCTTTGTGCGTTTGATCGAAGAGTATCTGAAGTGATCGTTATGCGTTAATCATGTGAGTGTGAGTGTGGGCATGTTAACCGCAGAGACGCTAGGGACGCTAGGTTGCGCTGAGGAATCCATCGAAAGAAACCACACTAACACCCTTTGCCCACACCCACGATTAACGATTAACGATTAACGATTAACGGATAACGATTTCATTGGCACCATACCTGCTCACAACATCACACTCGATTACTAAAAAGCTCGCGGCTCCCCCACTGACCGAATTCGATCGCCAAGCGTCCACGTTCGCAACACCTTTCAACCTCCCTCCTCGAAATAACCGTCCAACCTACATTCCGCTCCTCTTGGCATGATTCTTATTCCTACATTTAGGAAATAATTATTATCCCTGAGGCGATGAAAAAATATCAGCTCGGTGAGTTTGAAGAAATTGTCATTCTTACCATTGCCGTGTTGTACAAGGAAGCATACGGCGTGGCCATAAAGAACGAGATCGAAACAAGGCTGTCACGAAATGTAAGCATGGGCGCAATGCATACCGCACTGGTCCGCCTTGAAGACAAAGGATACATCAAATCGCACGACGGTGAAGGAACGGATGAACGTGCAGGTCGGCCGAAGAAGTATTTTCAGATCACCGCGTTGGGGAAAAAGGCGATAGAATATTCAAGGGATACCAGAAATGACTTGTGGCGAGCGATTCCTAAGATGGCGCTGGATTTAAAGGTATAGGGTATAAGTTATAGCGTATAAGGTATAGGGGTATAAGGTATAGGGTATAAGGGTAAGAGTAATATGTGTAGGATCGCGGTCACGAAATGAAGTATATAATTCCTCCTCGGCTATTTCTAAGGTTCTTCAGGTGGTATTGCCATCCGAAGCTGGTGGATCACATTGAGGGAGATTTGATTGAAGTCTATAATCAACGACTAACTCGAATCGGAAAAAGAAAAGCCAATTTAAAATTTGCGATCGATGTACTGCTGCTATTCAGGCCAGGCATTATACGTCCACGCAAGCGACAACAAAATATTAATCAATTCGGTATGTATCAAAGTTATTTCAAAGTAGGGTGGCGCTCCCTTTTAAAAGCAAAAGGATACTCGTTCGTCAACATTTTCGGTCTCGCATTGGCTATCGCCTGTGGACTTGTGATCGTGTTATTCATCCATGCTGAGGTCAAATATGACCGCTATCACTCAAAAGCCGAAAGGATTTACCGGGTAACCCGAGACTTTAGATCAGAAGGAGTAGTAAATATGCATCTCGTGCAGGTGGCCCCTCCTATTGGCCCGTTATTGAAAAACGATTTTCGTGAGATCGAAGAACAGGCGCGCACACGTCGCACTAACTTCCTGGTTTCTATACCAGATAAATCAAAAGAGAGCTCTTACCAGAACAATGTATTCTATGCCGAGCCGCAACTACTAGATATATTCGACATCCCCTTGAAAGAAGGCAACCCAAAGATAGCATTGAACAACCCGTTCACTTTAATGCTTTCTAAAAGAACTGCCGAGAAATACTTTGGCGCAGAACGCGCATCAGGAAAAATGCTGGTTGACCTTAACAACAATAAAACCTATGAAGTTTCAGGCGTATTCGAGGACTTTCCCGTGGAATCACACTGGCACCCCGAGGTTCTTGTTGCATTTTCGACCCTGCAAGACAGCACGATTTATGGAAGGCACAATTTGGAGACGAACTGGGGGAACAATGCTTTTAATACTTACCTGCTAATCACACCTGGTTTCAATGCAAATGCTTTGGAAACCCAGCTTCCAAAATTCATTGACAAGTATTTTGGTCAATATGAAGCTCCATCCGGTGTGATGCCTTCGACATGGACAACACTTCATATGCAAAAGTTGACCAATATACATTTGTATTCTCAACTAGACAGCGAAATAGAGGGCAACGGCAACATTAGCACAATATACATGATTGGTGTCATAGGAATTTTTATCATCCTTATTGCATCGTTCAACTTTATAAATTTGTCAACGGCGAGGGCTGTACGCCGGGCAAAAGAGGCAGGTTTGCGCAAGGTTGTTGGTGCTTACAGAAGTCAACTGGTGTTTCAATACCTGTGTGAGTCCATGCTCACCACAATACTTGCGTTTTTTATCGCACTTGCAATTAGTCCCTTCATCCTGCTGTGGGCAAACGACTTCACTGGCAAACAACTTGACCTAACCGCTTTTTTATCGAATCCTTTAGTCGGAGTGACCGCATTTGGATTTGCATTGCTGATCGGGTTGTTATCTGGTATTTATCCAGCGTTTGTGATTTCAGCCTTCAAGCCCTCGATCATTCTGAAGGGAGATACTGGCACGCAGGGCAAAGGTATGTTAAGGAAAATTCTAGTCGTTACACAATTTTCGATTTCGCTGGTAATTGGAATTGCTACGCTCGTTGTTTACCGGCAGCTTCACTTTATGAATACCATAGACCTGGGATATAACAAAGACCA
Organism: Chryseolinea sp.; assembly: GCA_035316905.1. Lineage (GTDB taxonomy): Bacteria > Bacteroidota > Bacteroidia > Cytophagales > Cyclobacteriaceae > Chryseolinea. The sequence goes on from DATHIE010000288.1 coordinate 5,816, forward strand.
GGTTGTGGGTACGGACATCCCGAACAGCCTGCATGAAAGGTACGATGCTTTTCAGAATGAGCTGCTCAAAAATTCGGGCATTAAGAGTGTCTCGCGCTCCAGCTACATTCCTGGCTCGTTTCTGAACAGCGTTAATGGGGCGAAAGTGGAAAGAGGAGACAGCCTCGCCCACGTGGATTTTGCAATTAGAAATGTTCGAATTGACTTCGACTTTCTTGATACCTACGAAATCAAGCTTGCGGCAGGCAGGTCCTTTTCCCGGGATATCAAGACGGACGATTCCTTAGCTTACATGCTCAATGAATCAGCCGTTAGAAAACTTGGCTGGAGTAATGAAGAGGCTATCGATAAGACATTCCAATACGGCGACGTAAAAGGAAAAATTATCGGGGTGGTGAAGGATTTTCATATGGAATCCCTGCACGAAGAAATTGGCCCACTTGTGTTTTTCGCCCGTCCTTATTATGGGATTATGTCTATAAAAATCGGTGGCGACATTCAGGAAGGAATCGCCCACATTGAAAAGGTTTGGAAAGACTTTGTGCCGGAACGCCCATTCGTCTTTGACTTTATAGATGTCCGGTATGAATGGCTTTACAATCGTGAAGAGAAGCAGGGAAAATTGTTCGCTTTCTTTTCAGGGCTTGCCATTTTAATTGCTTGTCTCGGATTATTTGGACTGACAACGTTTAGTACTCTTCAACGTGTGAAAGAGATCGGAATACGCAAAGTGCTTGGCGCTTCACTCCAAAACATTGTAAGAATGTTGGTAAAAGAAATGCTTGGTCTCATCCTAATTTCGAATATTATCGCCTGGCCACTAGCCTGGTTCTTAATGAACCGATGGCTGGAGAGATTTGCGTATCGTATTGGAAACGAACTATGGATCTACTTATGCGCCGGCCTTGCAATGGTCGCTATCGCATTGATCACAATGAGTTTTCAATCCGTTAAAGCCGCCTTGACGAATCCGGTGAATTCGCTGAAGCATGAATGAGGGTATAAGGGTATAGGGGTATAAGGGGATAAGGGTAATAGGTAATAGGCGCAGGATCGCGGTTCACGAAATGAAGTATGTAATTCCTCCTCGGCAATTTTTAAGGGTCTTCAGGTGGTATTGCCATCCGAGGCTCGCGGATCACATTGAGGGGGATTTGATAGAAGTCTATAATCAGCGGTTGATCCGATTAGGAAAGCGAAAAGCGGATATAAGGTTCTTTATCGACGTTCTGTTATTATTCAGACCCGGGATCATACGTCCGCGCAAACCATATCAACACATTAATCACTACGGTATGTACAAAAGTTATTTTAAGATCGGATGGAGAAAACTGCTCAGGAACAAAGGTTACTCCTTTATCAACATCGGAGGACTCGCCACTGGGATGACGGTGGCGATACTACTAGGACTTTGGATCTACGATGAGTTATCGTTTAATAAATATTACAAGAACTATGATTCCATCGCGCAGATATGGCGTGGAGGGATTGATCAGACAACGTCGGCGATCGTTGGCGGGCATGCCGTCCAATACCCGCTTGGGCCGGTACTGCGAACCGAATATGAACGTTATTTCAAGCATGCAGTCCGCGCATGGTGGATAGGTGACCACACCTTGAACATCGATGGTAAAAAAATATCCAAAATAGGTGAGTTTATCGAAGAAGACGCGATTGAAATGCTTTCATTGAAAATGATTCAAGGTTCCAATCAAAGTCTGGTCAATCCACATTCCATTATACTTTCCGAATCAACAGCAAAGGCCATCTTTGGAAATGAAGATCCGATGCACAAATCGATGACGATCGACAACACAATCGATGTTCAGGTAACTGGTGTGTATGAAGATATTCCGAAGAACAGTCGCTTTGGTGCCGTTCAATACTTCGCTCCCTGGGCTATGATCGAAGAACTGCAGCCAAGCCTGAAGAATGCTCAGTCCGATTGGGATAACAATAACCTGATGGTATTTGTCCAGTTGCAGCCTGGTGTATCAGCTGAAGAAGTAAACTCAGCGATCAAAGATGTATACTACAAATACATGCCAAAAGATTACCTGGCCACCGTAGATAAATATAAACCTTTCGCGAAAGTGATCCCGATGAGTAAATGGCATCTCTATTCGGAATTCGAAAACGGTGAACCCGTCGGAGGAAGGATCACTTTTGTGTGGCTCTTCGGTATGGTGGGCGCCTTTGTTCTTTTACTGGCTTGTATCAATTTTATGAACCTTAGCACTGCGCAATCGGAAAAGCGAAGCAAGGAGGTTGGCGTACGCAAAGTTATTGGATCCGTGAAGCAACAACTCGTCACGCAATTCCTGAGCGAATCATTTATCGTTGTGATACTGGCTTTTCTGATGGCGATAGTCCTGGTGGGGTTGTTACAGACCTGGTTCAATATTCTGACAGGAAAAGATATTGCGTTACCATTTGTCAATCCGGTATTCTGGCTGGCATCAGCAGCATTTATTTTCATAACAGGACTTATGGCCGGCCTTTATCCTGCGTTCTATTTGTCTTCCTTTCAACCTGTCACGGTGTTGAAAGGGGTAATGCGTTTTGGCCGGTTTGCAGCTTTGCCCCGAAAGATCCTTGTAGTCGTCCAGTTCACGG
>DATHIE010000289.1:0-9941 GCA_035316905.1 Chryseolinea sp.
CGTTAAGAAAACACGTTTCGTGTCCCGCAGTTTAACTCTGTATGCCTTAAAGGGATCTTTGTCCAGCCAATCGTTCTTTATTGCATTGTTTATTATTTTCCGAAAATTGCGAATGTATTTTTGCGTGCTATTGTGATTACACTTCCTTGTAACCTTGAGAAAATGCTCCAGGTCGGTTATGAATGAATATCTGACCGATTGCAAGGGGATGTCTTCGATATTATATTGATGCTTCAGAAACTCGCGTAAATGATCGTACGTAGTCTTGTATCTAGTGTACGTCGACTGGGAAAAATCAATCCCAACTCTGCTGCCCATCATAGCGTTGTGATCAATGAATGCTTTCAACAAGGTTTGCTTCTTCTCATCGTTACCAAGGAAAATTTGCTTGATCCGACTGGCCGTAACTATCTCGTCGCTTTCAATGAGTCTACTATAAATTTTATTGATCTTCAAAATTAGATTCTCTATTAAACAATTGATTTCTCTGGCGTCTTCCTTGTTCCCTTTCACTCTATTTTCTTTGGCCTCCCACCGTTCGGGGCTAACACGTCTTTTAATCGAAATTTCTGCACGCTGGCCTTTCACCGTGATTCTTAGTAATACACTAGCGAGTTTATTCCGCACTCGCCTTTCTCTTTTTAAGTATGAAATGACACTATATGTATTTTGCATGATTGTATTCTCTTGAAATGCTCCTAAACCTTAAAAATCTTCTTACAAATTCTTACCAACTTGGTACCATCTACTGGTCTAAAAATCAATGCGTTATAAGGAAGTAGGTGCGTGAATTTGAATTTTGAGATTTACGCACCGAATCACGCACCTGAAGGATGAGATTATATGGAAGATTTAGGGGGGTATAAAAACAAAAACCTTCAAAATCTTGACGATTAAGAAGGTTTGTATCCAAATGAATTGGAAATAGTGGAGCCGGAGAGAATCGAACTCTCGTCCAGAGAAAGTAACATCGTACCTTCTACATGCTTAGTTGACTTTGAGTTGTCGGAAGAAGTAAGGCAGGCAACAGCCTAAGCTTCTCCTTAGTTACTGATCTTAACCGTGCTTAGCAACATCACACGGAGCAGCTCTGCATTACGACACCGCTAACCAGCACCTGCAAAACGACAGCGCTGAGCGATGATGGCTTTCCCGATCTTATCGGGACGAGGCTAATTTATCCTATCGGATAAATTAAGCAGCCATGGCGTAGTTAGACTCGCCAAGTATGATTTGGAACTATCTTTTAAGGCTCTCATCCCATGAGCCTGCATGCTTATTTACGCCATTACACATCCTGTCAAAACCGGTCGGCCCCAGAGGCAGTGATCAATGAACATTGAGCAATGAACATTGCAATTGACAACGAATAATTAACGCAAAATGGTGACAAATATCGGTCTAAAAAAGTTCAGGTATGACATTCGAGAAAATAAGATGCTGTATGAGGAAAAATTTTCTCCTTTGTTCAGATGGAAAAATCTACACCGGATGTACGAATAAATTTTGACGACCGACTGGAGAGGCACAACAAGGACAAGTGCACTATACTCAATCAAGGTTACCGGTTACAATAGTTTTAACCATCAATTTCTACGACAAATACAAAGCCTGCAATTTTGAAAAATATCTGAAGTCCGGTTCAGGTAGATCCTTTCTGCAACGACACTTTCTCTAGAATTCCAAAGTCTGTCTCGATGCCAAGGGGCATTTGTCTCGATGGCTTCAACTGCTTGAGTATCGAAGGCATATCTTTTTCCTTGTAACACAACCGGCGTGCCCTATTCATTTGAGCTTGCCGTCCTCATAGGCTCCAAAGAGCAACGTCGGCTCTCAAAAAATTGAGCACTATGAGATCGCAGTCTGGCTCTTTATGTGAGCTTGCCGAGGTCCTGGGAGAAGATCGACTCTGTGACGTTTTGGGAAAAACGTGAATTGAGGAAAAACAGACAGATGAAGCTTGCACAAGACGTAAACGACGAAGCATTTGTGATGTCCTAAAGCGAAAACGCCTAGGGCCGTGGTTAAATAGAAGGACGGGCCCCCTCAGCCGGCTTTCCTATTTTTCTAGTTTAATCATCACAGTACCAAAATGTGCTGTAATAAAAAAGCCGGTCAAGCCGGCTTTTTTGTGAAAAACCTACTGCTTATCAGGGATCGATTTTCCCTGTGCATCAAAACGGTAAGTCGTCATTTTGTTATTGTTGTTTGCATCCTTCAATTCCAGCACATATCCGTCGTTGTTCTTGCTTCTGTAAACTTTTCCGCTTTCCCACCCTTTATATTTGGTCTCACCCAGGGTAGTTTTCAAAGAAGCAGGGACTTCGCTGGACTGAATTACAAGCATGTCCTGGCGGTAGTTCTGACTTTGAGATTGGTTGGTCGTGTCTTTTTGTGTAGGCGTCTGGGCCTGTACGGTCATAGCTGCAAAGCAAAACGATCCGACGAGTACTAAAATGATCTTTTTCATAGTCTGAAATTTTAATTGTTAGTTTTTCTCATGCAATGCAATTATAGAACCAGTCAAGTGTCATGGCGCGATACGCCTTCTTGTGCGAAAGGAGTTCTAAAAGTTTGTTGACTAAAAACCCTTCAAGAAGAACCTGGCTACTAAATACTTGCCCTCAAAACGAAGAACTAGCCGTTGTCATCTTTTGGAGTAAACGATGCTGCGAACACGTCAGATGGTATTAGTTATCAAGATTGTAGAGTATCATGCCCTGGCGTGAAAATCTCTCTACGTAGAACATACACAGAGTTGAACCTTTTGTGTTGTTGGGAAAGCGCTCCTAGATCAGCCCAAAGACGACTTCTCCCTTCAGCTTGAAAGTTGGCCAAGTAGGTGAAATCAATTTGCTTCTTGATAAGGGGATAAGCATTTATGATATAGAAAGTTGTGCAATCTGATCACTAAATGCCTCAATGATTTTGGAAGCATAAAACGACTGCACTTGAAATTGTCCTCTTAGCTTAGTGTCGAGACATGCCGTCGTCATAACTTTTCCTTTGAATGCGAATGCATATATCACAAAGCATGTCTTAATATTCAATGCCGGAACAGGTACAGCATATCCAGTGACTCCAATTCCCCACTCCGATATGAAAAGTTTGGCCACGTTTACCGCCATCTGCTGCGCGACTTTTTCTGACACGCAGTTCTCTTGCTCTGCATGTATTGGATCTACGTTGAGATGCCTTGCCTTCTGACCGAGGTTGTAGGCAATTAGCCCTCCTTGAAAAAAAGATGTCGCGTTACTTGCTAGTGATAAGTGATTGGCAATGAGTCCGGCGGTTACACTTTCTGAGACAGCCAACGTCTCACTGCGTTTTATCAAAGTTTTTGAAATCAAAGTCAGCGTTCTCTTTTCAACCATTGGATGTCTTTAGTATGGTCATTAGCACATCACAATGCTTGACCACCGGATCGGGTTAACAATTAAGTGTGAGCCTTTACATTTCAAAGGTTTCATGTTGTTGATTACTCACTATAATATTTTCCGGCCCATAAGGGCGTTTAATTTTACTATTGAACGACTTTGGCCGTTTATAAGTGTGGCATCTTGAATGTGTACAACCCTTATTTCCAAGGATCAAGTACTACCTTTACACAATCTTCTTCCTTCTCTTTAAATATTTTATAAGCATGTGCAACATCAGATAAAGGCAACCGATGTGTAATGATATCGTCAAGTTTAACCTTTCCTTCAATTACATATTTCAAAAGAGTGTCGATATGCTTGTGGGCTGGAGCTTGTCCTCCCTTCAAGGTAATTCCTTTATCAAAGAACTGACCAATGGGAAAGTTGTCGTATGTTGTTGGGTATACTCCCAGCACCGAGACAATTCCACCGCGTCTTACCGCGCTCATACATGCCTCCAAAACTTTCGGTGACCCTTTCTCCAGATTGATTACAGCTTTCGCCCGGTCAAGAATGTTGCGGTCCGGTTCAAAACCAACGGCTTCAACGCAGACATCTGCACCCCGTCCGTCTGTTAGTGCGCGTATTTGTTCGACAACTTCTTTAGCATCTTTTTCCCAGAGAATTGTATCGGCGCCGGCTGTTTCTTTCGCCTTGGCGAGACGGTAGGGCAACGTGTCGACAAGAATTACTCGTGAGGCATTACGTAGCCACGCGCTTTTTGCCGCCATAGTTCCGACAGGACCCGCTCCAAAAATTGCAACTGTCTCACCTCCTTTAAGTTCACCCCAATCGATACCGCTGTATCCGGTAGGAAAAATGTCCGTGAGAAATAATACTTCTTCGTCTTTTAAGTTATCAGGAACGATGCGCGGACCAAAGTCAGCATACGGTACTCTGACAAATTGAGCCTGCCCACCTTCATATCCTCCGTATAGATCAGTGTAACCGAATAGCGCGCCGCCCTTTTCTTTCAACAACCCTCCCTCTGGTCCATAGTGTTCTGGGTTACTATTCTCACAGTGTCCTGGAAGATCATGCGCGCAAAAGAAACAGCCACCGCACGCAATGGGGAATGGAACGACAACACGATCCCCCCTCCTTAAATTCTTTATTGCGGAACCTGTCTCTTCCACAATTCCCATGAACTCATGTCCTAATGTCATGGGCCGAGGTTGTGGTAATCCCCCCGAATAGATGTGAAGGTCCGAGCCACATATCGCAGTCGCGGTTACGCGTAAAATAATATCCCGATTCTGTTCAATTCTTGGATCCGGGACAGTATCAAACGAAACTTTTCGTGGACCATGAATTCTCGCTGCCTTCATGATTTTTTCTCTTTAGATTTCTTAGCAGGTTCTTGTGTTTTTTTCATTTTCTCGGCTAGCATCGAGTCGGGAGTCAGGTTACCCATAGCAACCTGTACTTTGTTCTTGAATCCGGAGACAACCATGTCATCTCCATTCATGAGGGCCTTATAGCCGTCCTTTGCCACATCGGCCGCATCACCAAGCTTACCTTCCTGAACTATTTTTGCTTCGTTCATATCTGCTTTATTAAAAAAGTCAGTGGCCGTTGCTCCGGGAAGTAATGCTGTTATGGTAACTCCAGTATCTTTTACCTCGTTTCTGATCGCTTCCGTAAAAGATTGAACAAAGGCCTTGGTACCATGATAAACCGAATGCCACGGACCGGGCGCTTTACTTGCAATGGAAGATAAATTCATAATCCGACCATGTCCTTTTTCGACCATATCTATCAGATATAATTTCGTTAGCACGACAAGGCTGCTGATATTAAGATTAATAATGTCCAGTTCTCTGCGGATATCAGTGTCCTTGAATTCACCATAGTGGCCCTGACCGGCGTCATTTATGAGGATCTCAACGTCTACACCCATACGTTTAATCTCATCATATAACTCGAACGCATTTTCCGGATTAAAAAGATCCTTTGAGATTGTTATGGTATCTATTTCGTACAAATCGTGCAACTCATCTGCAACACGCATCAGTTCGTTCTCATCCCGGGCTACAATTACAAGATTGTAGCCATCTTGAGCCAGCAGCTTCACCAGCTCATATCCAATGCCGCTGGTGCCGCCGGTTACTATAGCATATTCATTTCTTGAATTCATGATCTTATATGTTTTTTTAAAAAGATATTAATTGTTTTTTTAATCAAAATTCGATCCTGGATAGCCCGTTCAGAGATCCATTCTCCTGCCGATGCTTTGCAAAGATTTATTATTGAATTCTCTTATTTGGCGTTGTTCGGATTGTTCTTGCTTTCCTTACTTCCTTTGTACCCCAATATCAAGTAAAGAGCAATACCAATAAAAATTACGATGATCAGTACAATCTCCATGATTAAAGTCCTTAGTTGTGTTGTAGTTCAATAACCAGACTTTTCACGCCATCGATTTTTACTGAACCAGATCAACATGATCTGGTTCAGTAGCCATTGGTGATCATATCGGTAACGTCTGGCAATCAAGGTCGAGGGAGAAGAAGGCTCGGATTATTCATCCTCTTCCTTTTGAGCAGCTTGTACATTTACAGCGCTTACCGCCACTTCTGTTAATTTTTCATCGGCGGCTTTTTCTTCTTCAAGGGTTTCCGCCAGCAATTCAGCGACATCTTCTAACCCCAAAGTTTCAGCAAACGTACGCAAGGTGCCATATGATGCGATTTCGTAGTGTTCAATTTTTTGACCCGCACTAATAATTCCTGCGTCCATCATCGATCCGTCTTCGCACTCTTCCATTACTCCTTCACCCTCTTTGATCAATCCCTCCATGGCTTCGCATTTTTTGGCTACCGGTTTCTTTTCAAGGATCTCAAATACTTGTTCAACCCTGCCAATTTGAGTCTCCGTTTCAGACAAATGGTTTTGCAAAGCTTCAATTAAATCCGCGGACGTTGCGTTTTTGATCATCTTAGGCAATGCTTTGGTCAACGCCTTTTCAGCCCAATAGATATCCTTTAAGCTATCTTCGAATAATTTCATCAATTGTGAAGCTTGCATTCCACCGTTTTCAGGCGAGGATCCGTTCGAACCATTCTCCTTGTTTGCTCTTTTCTTGTTACCGTTTTCGGAAGTTTTTTTAGTTGCCATAATTGTAGTGTTTAAGTGTTTGGTAATTTTTAGTCAATTAGCCTCTCGTCTCTGCATGCCGTCGTTCCTTATTCATACTCTCCCAGGCTAATGCCGAAGTACCTCAATGAGGCCGTTGTCCCTGGCCTATACATAATTGTGCCATTCTTCAAACTGGCTTTTATGGTCAAGTCCGATACACCAAATGAGGCAGGCCATAACGTTTTTTTTCGTGGGGGTCTGTCGTGTCGGTAATTTGCCAGTCCAGGCAAACTAAAAAGCACCAATTGGTGAGTAATTTGTTCAACAGGAGAAAAAGCCTGTGTAAAAATATCAGCGGAAAGGGCGGCATGTGTTATCGAAGGCAGCAAATTCTGCTATTCCGGCCGTAAGGTATTTGGTATAGTTTTTCCTAAATGATATTCGAAAAAAATGCACAACTATGAGAAAGTCGACTATAAAAAATTTCAATTCGGCTGTCGAAAAACAAGCAACAGGGGCAGCCGACTTACAGAAGCCTCTTGTTGATAGAATAGACGAAGAAGGGTTGTTCAATCTGTTCACGGCGAACATTATGAAGCTTAAGAAAAAATTTGTCCGGTAACTTGTTGTTACCAATGATGAAAAATCAGGCCGTAGCTTTCTTCACTGATTATGTCTCGCCATTGAGCTATTAACTCTGAGAAAGCTTTGCCGACGGGCATAATTTTCCGGTTCAGATCATATAGTCCCAGTTCATTTATAACTCCGTCATTTTTTCGGAGCGCTGTATCCCAGTCGACCTGGTGAAGCAAACTGTACCATGTGAACCCTATTACTGGAACTCCGTCATGTTTTAACCGATGAACATTCGCCCATTGTTTGAATAGCCATTCCGTGCATGCCGGCATCCGAATATTTGTTTCAGTGTGCATGATCGGCAGCTTATAGCGGTTATAGTATTGACTGGTTATCACGTAATACCCGAAAATTTCTCCAGATGCCTGAGTGGTCCCATCCGCATGAACCAAATGTTCATTTGTAACATAATAATCGTTGCCCATAATACAACGAGCTTTGATTTGATTTTCCCTGAACCATTGAAATTCATTTTTGGACATTCCATGCTGCAATAAATACTCATACATCGTAACACTTAAGGGATATCCATAAGTGAGATCCAACGAAAGAAACCTTTTTTGATTGAGGAAACGTGCGCACTGGGCCGCTTCCGGAGAAACGGGGTGAAAATATTCTGATGACTCGCTTTGAATAAAAGTTGCGTTGGGTTGATTTTTTAATATGCAATGCATAGCCATCACGTTAGCCTTGGCTAAATGCTTTAAGGCAGTCACGAATGCACGATCTGACCGAAGGCATTCGTTCCACCATCCATATTGTGCGGAAAACATTGCCGTGATGAAAATTTCATTGATAGGAGTATACAGCTGCAGGTGTGGATAACGTTTGGAAAACGCAGTAGCGAATTCGCAGAAGTAGTGCGGAAATTCAGGATTTTGAAAATTATCGAGCCAATCAGGGACCCCAAAGTGGCACAAGTCGACAATTGGAGTAATACCTAACTCACGTAGACGTCCGAACGTGACGTCTGAAAATGACCAGTCGAACTTTCCAGGAGCTAAATGGGTCTTATAATAGGGCGGACCGTATCTTAGAAATTCGATCCCTAGGTCTACGACGAGATGGAAATCTTCATCCCAACGGGAATAATGATCAGCTTTTTCCATTTCATCAACACGAAACATTGTTCCGTCCGGAAGCGGAATTTTGGGATAGCTGTTCTCCATTCCCGTAGTAAACATGAATTTGCTGCCGCTCATAGCTATTTTGTTAGGCGGACCGTGCTTGGTCAAAGTATTCTCCAATCGCCTGGTTCAAGGGTGGCAACTTTATACCTTTGGACGTGACGAGCGCACTATTAAGAGGTCGTTTTGCTTTCCAATTCATTTGTTCACAAGCTGTGGGTATTAATTTTCTGCTGCTATATCCACCGACCTTAGCAAGTTCGATAGCAAAATCCGACCAGCTTACGATACCGTCGTCGTTTGTCAGATGCCACACACCTTTTTCTTCATCGATAAATAAATCGAGAGCGGTTTGAACCATATGGGGTATGTATGTAGGTGAAATAATGATGTCCTTGGCTACAGGAAAGTCTCGCTTGTTTTTCAACGCATCAATGACCCGATAGGCAAAATTGATATTATCCCATGGGCTGAAAAAGGCAGAGGTTCTTATTATTAAAGCTGATGGGTAAACCGAGGTCACCTTGGAGTCAGCCCAGGCTTTGGTTAAACCGTAATTATTTAGTGGCTCAATCGCATCGGTTTCTTTATAAGGAGAGTTTTTTTTCCCGTCAAACACCTGGTCGCAGGAAAAAGTCATAAAAGGAATATCATTAACTTTACAAGCAAAGGCTAGTATCCTGGCTCCAATGGTGTTAGTGCGATAGCACTCGTAAAAATTTAATTCTGCGTCGTCGACCCTGGCGAAACCAGATGCATTAACGATTCCCCAGGGCTTGTGTTTAGAGACTATATCGAGTATCTCATCTTGATTTGTAATATCGATGTCTTCTCTTGAAAGTGTGGTATAGACTATCCCGCGCTCAGTGCATACTCTTGCAAAAGCCGTTGCAAGCGTTCCGTTTCTTCCAACGATTAATAGAGGTCTTTTACTTTCATTTTTCGACAGAGAACTCATATTACCCTGGCGATGCCACCAACCCTTTTCCTCAAGCAGCGGATGATCGAAGTTTCCGGTTGCCCCGATGGCCGTAAGCATTTTTGCAAGTGCCGTGGGTCTGATGTTAGCACTAACATCAAAGGCTCCCAATTCGTAATGTCCATCGTTCCGAGTAACCAGACTATTCCAGTCATAGGCTCCGAACAGTGACCATGCTGTCACAGCAGTTACCCGAATTCCTGCTGCGTTCTGTGCACAACATGAATCCCACACTTCTTTAAACCATCGTAGCTGCTCTTCACGTGAACAGGCAAGCTGAACCTCTGTCACCGCGATTGGCATTTGGTAGCGATTCCAGACTTCGGACAGCAGGACCGAAAATCCGCTCGCTAGTCCTGCCCGCACCGCTTCAATATCTACATACTGTTGCTTACTGTTCGATCCTGGCAGCAGATGCGGGTAGAGCTCGCATCGCTCGTCAAGAAATCTTTCTGATGTTAGATAGTAATTAAGCCCAAGGATATCTGGAGATGAAGTATTTTGTAAAAAGAATTCAAGCTCTGATGTACGAACCCCAATTGATATCAAATAATCCCATAGAGGATGCTTTTCGTCCACCTTTCCAAATAGAAGGTCATAGGTAAGCCATCGCCGGTTGTTTTCGAAATCCGCCTGATATTTTAGCTCGGGAGTACTATGCACTTTCGCCAGATCTTCAGTTTGAATAAACACCGCCTTGGG
>DATHIE010000290.1:0-2065 GCA_035316905.1 Chryseolinea sp.
CAATAATTTCGAATCAGGTGATCGTTGTAAAGATTCTCCTGACTCCTTTGCTATAATGTCGTTATGTTGGCTTGCACCTTTGTGGGACTCTTCATCAGCAGACACCTGAATAGTCGAAACGTCAGTCAGTGGATTGATTGAGTCTTGCAAAATATATTTACTTTCAGAATCAGCCTTCTTCACAACTATCCGGTGCCTCTTATTCGCAGAATGGGTATTGTTCATTTTAGGCTGCCGGGCGAATTTTGTATGACTATATCTTTTCTTCAATAAAAGATCGCAATCATTGTAGTTCTTGCTGTTAAACTTGTTCGGGTTAAATGAGGAGGAGCACCCCACAAGAAGCAACAATAGGACGAAATCTGCGATGAAAATCGCACCCTGAAAATGCGAATGAAAAATTAACGGTAGAAAAGAATGTTGGGGTGTAAGCTTATTGAATTTCATCGGGCTATAATTTGCATTTTCCAAGAACTTCTGTGAAACTCCAAAACCTTGCGCTATTTGTATTTTGTCTCTTTTCCGAGTTTCGATTTCGATTTCTATTCTAAGATATAAATCCTCAACCGATCCATTCTACAAAGACCGAAATGTGCTATCATTTGAAATATTTCTGTTATCCGAAATTTTACCCGCCAGATAAGTTGGTAAAGAATAGCACGAATTCGGACAAGTCATGAAAAGTAATGCACTGCAGGGCGACTACTGGATGTGCTCGGAGAATCCTCTCCGAAGATTGTAAGCATGTGCGGTGATGGTTCACCCTGTCTTCTTCCAATAAATCGTTCCTATGGAACATAATACAAAATGGGCCTCCGTCCGGGACAAACTGGATGACAGTCTCGCTAGGGACACCTTCGCATATTTTCAATTAGAAAAAACAGAATACAATACAATCGCAATGATGATTCCAGCGATGACTGCCAATGCAATTTTTGCACTGCTGTAAGGACGTTCTCCCTGGACTTCTCCCGTGCGGGCGTTGATGATAAATTGAAAGACCTTATTGTTGTACCGGTAAGCGCTCAGCCATACTGGTAACAAAATGTGTTTGAAAGTTGGGTCGTGATAAGTCGTCTGAACAAAATGGATCATCTGCTGATCTCCGCCAATATCCTGCCTGATCGTAGATTGAATTGCCGGCTCCATTCGTTGTTTAGCTTCAACATATCCGCTCTTAACATCGACTGCATAAGTCTCCGTCCTGAATCCACTAAGGTATTTGTCGTTGTAAGTGACAAGGTTCTTGAGGTCCCACGGCTCAAGCGCTCTTAATTTGTCCTTTCTCAATGAGCGTGTTGCTTCTATTATCAGATCATCAAAAGTGTTGTTGACCTTACCGGATGCAGGATACCAACGCGTCTTTGTTACCTGGCGTGTACGGGTCACGTTCTTTCCGTTTTCTACGGCTGTATATGATTCACTAACCATATAGTTCTCGCCACGTTGTCCGGTGTAGTCGGAATCGGTACGGCAGTCGAATGTCCAGAAGGGAAGATACATTCCTGTTAACCGGTTTGCGCTGTCCGCAAAATGTTTGAGGTCGCTGGGCGCAAACCAAAGACTCTTTAGCCATGTTCTGAAATTGTCCGTTGCTTTGTGTGCATCGATTCCAAAGGGAAGAACATATTGAGGCTTGTGTAGCGTCGCCGTCGTTCCGTCTTTCACTACAATAATCGATGCACAAAAAGGACATTTGTCTGAACTGATACCGGCAGCCAGAGTTGACGAAGCTCCGCAGCTTCCGCACTTGACAAGGGTGACCTGCACTTTATCGTCCTGCTGGAAGTTCTTTTCAAGAAAATCGTCGAGACTTAACTCTGCAACGTTACCGCTATCATCAGGCTTTGCAATCTCACCTCGCTTGCGAATACTGTGGCGCGCAAAATGAGATTGCAAAGCCTGATGATAGCGGTAACGTTGCAGAATTAAGCCTCGACGATTTTCTTGAAAAGAACTTCCAGCAGGAGGATAAAGTGCAAGTCACCGTCGTCAAGTGTGGAAGCTGCGGGGCTTCGTCAACTTTGGCTGCCGGTATCAGTTCAGACAAATGTCCTTTTTGTGC
>DATHIE010000291.1:0-4858 GCA_035316905.1 Chryseolinea sp.
TCTTTATCAGGCGTCCAAATACAAATTTTCTGCGCACCAGGATCGGCATCGGCCAGGTACGCCGCAGAAGCTAAAGCATCGTCCGCTTCAAGTTCAACCATCGGCCAGACCACAACACCCATGGACGTTAACGCTTCCTCCAATGGGTGAAATTGCCTGCGCAGCACCGGCTCGATCCCCGCTCCTGTTTTATAGTCCGCCCACAGTTCATTGCGGAATGATTCAATGACGTGATCCGTAGCAACGCCTAAGTGGGTTGCACCCTCATCAATCATTTGCAACACTCCATTCAATACACCTACCGTTGCTCCGAATGGTTTGTCCTTTCCTTTGTTGAAGCTGCGCTGGCCATAGAAGTGCCTGAATAATTCGTAGGTGCCGTCGATGAGGTGAACGATCATGGAATACCCCTTTAATGGGCGACACTAAGATATGAACAAACGGCACACACCCGGGAAATCCTCCCTCGCCTGTAATACCTCCCCTTCATAGAACGAATTGCAAATCCTGGGGAAGTCAGGAGGATCTTATCCAGTATCTCTTCGACAGAAATTGAACCTCAAGTCCCACAAGACTTGTCAATCTTTATGTGTAATTTTTCCATCCAGTATAATATCACCAACAGTCGATGATCTACAACGCCAGCTGCACACGTCACGTTACTCTTCTCCTTCTATTTTTCTGCACCTCGTGCAGTACAAACAACAATCATATTGGCAAGCCATATTTCGATTCATTGTATTCCGATGGGCCACAAGAAATACCCGGTCGGTTGCAATGTGAATATTTTGATACTGGCGGCGAAGGCATCGCTTATCATGACCAAGATTCCCTCAACTCGGGAAGTGGTGCCCTTAACCCAGCTGACGCTATCTTAATGAATTCAGAATCCATGATGCCGTTGATATTTCATACACAAAATTCCGTGAACCATTGATCGACAATTCGCCGTACAATTTTGTGGAACCCGAAAAAGACCAGCTTTACGTGGGATGGACGGCTGCTGGTGAATGGCTAAAATATACTGTTGACGTAAAGGAAACGGGTTCGTACAAGTTAGGGCTGATGTACACCGCTAATCAGAACGGGCAGATTTCACTTTCAGTGAATGATGACGATATTACCGGCCCAATTGATATTTCGTCAACTTACTTTGCTGAAGACACTATTGCCTGGCGTCAATGGCACCATTGGAATTATAAGGATGGGATTGCCGAGATTCAATTGAACAAGGGGATTCAAATTATTACACTCCATACTGTGGCGGTGGGTCAGATGAATTACGAATACATTGACTTCAAATTGGCCAGTAGTAGAAATTAAGGCGTCAGACATGGTATGATTTATAATCGTGACGATCTGATATGGGTTACCTCATTCTAAAATAAATGAAAGCAACAAAGATCCTGAAGATCTTCATCGCGATGTCGATCTTAGCCAGCAACCAGGTAGCTGCGCAGCAATCACAAAAGCCGAGGGTAATCGTCCTAAGCGACATTGAAGCCGATCCAGACGACGCCCAGTCTCTAGTTCGCTTCCTGCTTTATGCAAACCAATGGGATGTCGAAGGACTAATAGCGACCACCTCTATTCACCAAAAATCAAGGGTAGCACCGGAAAGTATTGAGAAAATTCTCCGGGCATACCAGGTTGTACAGCCAAACCTTGTCAAACATGAACCAGGTTATCAATCATATGATCAACTCAAATCAACTATAAAAAAGGGTCTCCCCGTTTATGGTATGGATGGCGTCGGCGAGGGGAAAGATTCTGAAGGGTCTGAGTGGATCATACAGGCGCTTAGCAAATCAGATCAACGTCCCATTTGGTTTTGTGTATGGGGTGGTCCTAATACATTAGCGCAGGCCCTCTGGAAAATCAAAAACACAAAGTCAGCGACTGATGCACAAAAGCTTTTCAACAAGGTAAGGATCTACACCATTTCCGATCAGGATGATAGTGGTCCGTGGATCCGAAAAACGTTTCCTGAAATTTTCTTTGTCCTGACACCGGGTTACAACTACACATACGCAACCTGGTTAGGCATGATGTTTCCCTATCCGGGCTCAAACAAAGACGTTGTTTCAAATGAATGGCTTGCGCAGCATATTCAGCAAGGTCATGGTCCGCTTGGAACTGTCTACCCTGATGTGGCATACGGAATGGAAGGTGACACTCCATCGTTTTTGAACTTGATTGACAATGGACTGAGTAATCCCGAACATCCAAATCTGGGAGGTTGGGGTGGCCGTTACGAACTTTACCTTCCGGAATTCAGAGACTCGAATACAGGGCGGTTTGTGAGAGAGAATTGGCCAAAAGACGAGCCTGAAACTCGTCCGATCTGGACAAATGCAAATGACTCCGTTCGATTCAATAACGAAAGCTATATTACCAATCAAGCAACGATATGGAGGTGGCGCGAAGCATTTCAAAGTGATTTTGCCGCCCGCATGCTTTGGTGTACAAAGCCCTATCAGGAAGCGAATCACCCACCGAAACCCAAGGTCGCTCATCCTGCAACCTTTACTGTAAAGTCCGGAGAGCAATTCCACCTCAACGCAGATGGCACGACCGATCCGGATGGCGACTCAATGAGTTACTTATGGTTTCAATATAAGGAAGCCGGAACGTACACCGGCGTGGTGAGCTTTAGGCCGTATGCGGCCAATCTTTATGATTTACCCGTGACTGCGCCAAATGTTAAGAAGCCGGAGACCATTCATTTCATTCTTCAGGTTAAAGACAAAGGGACACCTGCTTTGACGAGATACAAAAGGATCATAGTGACCGTGGTGCCCAAGTAGCCATGCAAACGGATAGGCAAACGCATGACGCAATGGATACTTGTAAATCGTCCAGAGCTTATTTTTTCTTACTTCGTTCCTTGACCTTTTCCGCTACCGATTTGGATACGCCAGACACTTTACCAGCTTCAGCATCCTTCATGAACTTGTCGACATACTGTTGACTTAATGCGGTGTTGTCTTTATACTTTACTCTCAACTTTTCCAGTCTGGCATGCAGATCCTTTTTTACTTTCGCATATGCCGGATCATCATAAACGTTCTTTAGCTCATTAGGATCTTTCTTTCTATCAATGAGCTCCCATTTATCCTCCACAAAATAATAATGGATCAATTTATAATCCTTTGTAACGATCGCGTAATGCCGGTTAACCATATGCTCCGCAGGGTACTCATAGTAATGATAGTACACAGCATCCCTCTTCCATTTGTTGGGTTGACCGGTGAGCAGCGGCACCATACTCTCACCCTGCATATCCGAAGGAGCTGAAACTCCGGCAACGTCCAAAAAGGTTTGAGCGAAATCCAGATTTTGAACCAACTCATCAGAACGAGTACCGGGTTTCACCTTCCCGGGCCATGCGATAAGCAGCGGTGTTTTAAACGATTGATCATAAACGAATCGTTTGTCAAACCATCCGTGCTCTCCGAGGTAGAAGCCCTGATCAGAAGTATAAACAATGATGGTGTTGTCCATCAACTTGTTGGCTTCGAGGTAATCGAGTAATCGGCCTACGTTTTCATCAACGGCTTTGAGCGTACCTATATAGTCCTGCATGTATCGCTGGTATTTCCACTTCATCTTATCTTTCTCCGTCATGCCAGGGTATGACTTCTTGAAATCGTCGTTGATTCGGGTGTATGCTTGTTTAAAACTTTCCAGCTGCGACGGATTCAGTCGACTCATTTCGTTCTTGTAACGCGCCTTATCGGACCCAATTTCCGCGATGCCAAGTTCATCCATCACTTCGGGGAACACTTTATTGTCTCCAGCCCAGCTCATGTGCTTAAGTATATTCATCTCCGCTTCAGCGACGGGGGATGTTCTTCCTGAATAGTCATCAAAAAGCGTAACAGGTTCGGGGAATTTTTTGCTGGTGTATTCCTGCAAATGGCGTTCCGCCATCAACCACGAACGATGCGGTGCCTTGTGCAGATACATGAGCATAAACGGTTGGTCGGGTTTGCGTTCTTTTTCCAACCACTCCAGCGTCATATCTGTTACGATGTCGGTCACGTAGCCATTAACTTTGATCTTACCTTCATTCTTGGTGATAAAGTCGGGATTGTAGTAAGCGCCTTGTCCCGGTAGGATCTTAAACTGATCAAATCCTTTGGGACTGTTTCCGAAGTGAAGCTTTCCAAACATTGCAGTTTGATAGCCCGCTTTCTGAAGCAGCTGCGGAAACGTCACATTGGTTGAATCGAAATGAAAATGATTGTCAATTTTTCCGTTAAGGTGCGAGTGTTTTCCGGTTAGAATTGTGGCGCGGGAAGGAGCGCAGATCGAATTGGTGACGCTGGCACTGGTGAAGAGCATGCCCATCTTTGCGATGCGATCAATATTCGGCGTTTCGATCAATCGTTTGTCATACGCTGAGATTGCCTGGTACGCATGATCATCAGACATGATAAAGATAATATTCGGACGTTTTGAATTATTACCCGACTGAGAGAACACAGGACGATCTAGCATCAGAAGAAGGGCATGCAGAACGAAAAGGTATCTTAGCATGGAGTTGGTTTGAGGATTTTAAATAGTAATTTTTTACACTTGAAACTTAGGAGATCAAAGACATAACTTACCTCAGCATGAGCACTAAAAAACAGATGGCAATAACTGCAGGCATGAAGCAGAACAAGTATCGCTCTCTTGTGTATTCCCTATTTCTAATAAATGCAATAGACAGAGCTAACAAAATGTAGGGAACTGGAAAAAAAATAAAAGAGTATATCGAACCTGGGACGTCGTACATGACAACATACTCTCCCTCGTCAACACCAACTCGCGTAAACGTTTCAAATATCGGCGTGAACTCAATATAAAGATC
>DATHIE010000292.1:0-3994 GCA_035316905.1 Chryseolinea sp.
TAACTCGTCTAGAAAGGTGTGAATGCCGATATAATACGCGGTGCTGTCGGAAGCACTTTTTGGGACGAAGTCGATCCGACCAAAATAAGGAGATGCACCCAATTTCATCAGCCTTTTTTTATGTGCCGAGGCCGACTCCCCCGTAAATACCATCCGGTTGATAGATTGTCCTGCTGCGACTACGTCCGCTTCATCCATCCCGGACTGGTGCTCATGCATGTATTGGGTCTTCTCGCGTAGTTCTTCTGCGTGGTTCCTTACATTTTCGTCCACCCGGCGTATTGCCAACAGTAATTTTTCCTTTATGACTTCAAGATACTCCCGCTCGTCCCGTTCAGTGTTATTTATCATTACAGTGCTTTCCGCGTTTTGCACGCAAAAGTAAGTCGTTCAAACTCAATTCTAGCGCGGACAATCCAATATATCAGAAGAAATGTTATCGGGAAATAAATACAATGCTTAACGAATTGTTATTCTCGACCGCCTGTTACCCAATTAGACGGTCACACCCACTCCCATTTCCCATGCCCCACCATTAACCAATAACCACTGACCACTAACCATTACCACTGACTACTTCAATTACTATTTTCCATCCATTGTTCTCGTACTTCCAGACTCGCAGAAAATTAGCTGTGTAGGGAACCAGGGAATTATTATCCTGTATCGACGCACTTACAGTGCCATAGGTGTAGCCAAGATCATTGGAGGTGGACATGTCACCGCCCATACTTTTGAAATCGGCGTTAGCAAGCGTGGATTTGCTTTCAAACGGAAAATAATCAGGGAATGCACGGGGATATTTTAGCATGGCGTCCTTAGAAAAGCTTTCACTTTTATAGAGCGCTCCGTCTTTCCTTAATTGGTCATTGTACTTCCGGTCTATATCAATAAGAAGTCCCTTCACGTCTTTACCTTTCGGAGCCTTTCCCATTGGATTCGATGAATGTAAAGCTGCAGCGGACGCGTCAGCTCCAGGCATCGGTGACCCGATATCGGCGGCGAGCTTCCATTCAGAACCGACTTTTTCCCAGACGGTCACAAAGTAGCCATGAGCAACTGGCTGAGATTCTTTTGATTCACTCCACTGCCACGGCCCGGTCGAAAAACCCATATCATTGTTTCCTGAAATTCCAACAAAGACAGGCCACCAGAATAAAAGATTGGTGCTTGGTTGTCGGTCTACCCAGCTTTGTTTTCCTTTTATAGGTCCATCTTTTGCAAATAGGATCGTACTATCGGTGAGATTCGCAAGGAACGCATCCCGCATATTCTTTTCTTTCGAAAATTTTGCAAATGCGTTTTCGGCATCGACCATGGACTGGAGTTGAAGTGAAAACTTTTGCGCCAACAGGTTATTGAAGGTAGCGACAGTTAATAATGTAAAAAGCAAAACTGATCTCATAACGGAGGGATTAAAGAGAACGTAACTTGAAACAACATAGTGAAATTTATGGAAGGCTGCATCACCCGGAGTGCTGTACCTGCAAAATGCAACCTATTTCAAATTCCCGATGACTCTTGCGCGGCGGCGAATGCGGGAATATATTTGGGAATATTCAGCCACTGAAACTACAATTGGCCGTTGGCTGCGATGAAAGCGAATTTCGATAATTGCTACTTTTAATATGATTGGATTTTACACACCCGTTTTAATTCTCCAGGCATTTTGTTTGTATCACGCCTATAAGAACAACTCAATGCAGACCTGGTTTTGGCTAATCCTTCTCTTGCCGGGAATTGGTTGTGCCCTCTACCTCTATCACCATTTTTACAATAGAAACAACATCGAAACGCTTGCCGAGGGTGTCAAGCATGTGGTAAATACGAACTATAAGCTTGAACAGCTGGAAAAAGCTCATCGCTTGAGCGACAACATTGCAACTAAGACAAACCTGGCAGGTGCTTATGTGACCTACGGACGTTTTGATGATGCAATAAGTCTTTATAAGGAATGCCTGACCGGTTTTATGGCTGATGACCCAATACTTCAGATGAAATTGATGCAGACCTATTTTCTTAAGAAGGATTATGATGCAGTCGTTACATTAGGCCGGAACATTGAGACTGAAAAAGAATTTCGAAAAAGCGAAGAGCGAATATCGTTCGCATGGGCGCTCTATTACACTGGCAATACCGTTGACGCTGAAAAGGAATTTCAGGACATGGATAAATCCTCCGCTAACCATTGGAAAAGGATGGAGTACGCAAAATTTCTATTGCTCACGGGACAAAGAGACGTTGCTCGCGAAAAGTTAAACACGTTGCTGGAGGAATTTGAACTTATGCGAGGTGGAGAACGTAAAGTGAATAGCTCGACAATTAGGGAGGTTAAAGATTTGGTCGCAAAGGTCAACACTTTATAGTTCGTTAGATCTCCACGGTGACTGCATTTTGTCCAACACCTAATCGGTTAAGCTGGCCCAACACTGCATCCATCATTGGAGGCGGTCCGCAGACATAAAATTGTTGCTTGAAATTTTTCACAGTTTCCTTCAAAAAACCTTCATTGATGATGCCGTGGGCGACGCCGGCGACTTTCTCATCTGAAAGTATATTGATAAATCTGTCACCAAGGATTCTTTGAAAGTCAGGTTCATCGATGATGTCGGCCCTGGTCTTATTTGCAAATATCAAAACATTGCTTCCGATTTGTTTTTTAGAGTCAAGGTCCCGTATGATCGCAATAAACGGTGTCACCCCTGCTCCACCTGCAATAAAAATTCCCTCGCCTTTGTAAGATATTGCGCCCCATACATCATGCAGGAGCAGTTCGTCGTTCGGTTCGAGTTGCCGAAGCGCATTGGTAACACCATTGCGTGACGGATAGGTTTTTATGGTGAACTCCAGGCGATCTTCAGCGGGTAAACTCGTAAAAGTAAATGGTCTCCTCTCCTCCCGCCATTCCTCCTTGTTGATTGCAACTTCCGTCGCCTGGCCCGGCACATAAGCGTAGCCCGAGGGTTTGTCTACTACGATCCTGAGAACGTCATGTGTAACGCTGCGTATCGATCTCACTTTTACGATGTGTTCTTCCATTGCCAAAGTTTATAAGGTTCTAAAGGTATATTTTAAGATTGATTGGACTTCTTCCTGAATATTAAAGCATCGACGCTCCATGCACCGGGTCCGGTGAAAATAAAAATCAGACCAAACAGCACAAACATAAAAGGATGTTGATCTTCATACCAGAACTTTCCATGTCCGACGAAGAACGTTACGTATGACAATGTACCCATCGCGATCAACGCGCCGACTCTTGTGAGGAAACCGAAGAACAACAAGAGTCCTGAAATAAATTCAGACGACTTGCCGGCATAGACCATAAATTTCGCGCCGGGATCCTGAAATGTTTCCCATTGCAGGTATCCGTTCATGATCTCAGGGTTAAAGACTTCCTGCCCGTGATAGATCAACATGGCTCCGACAATTATCCTTACGATAGCCACACCTTTGTCAAATGCAAGAGGCGAGGGATAGAAAAACATGTTCATGACTCAAGTAAAAGTTAGATGGAAACCCGTCAACCAATTTCCATCTATTTCACTTGAAATCATATCAATCTCTGTAAAATGAAACACCGCTTGTCACTTTCTGTTATATGGGCGGCGCAGACCTTTCTTCAGCCAGCCGGCTTTTTGTGCATTTAATAACACGAGTGCCAATAGCATGATCGTAATTCCTCCCCACTGTGCAGGTTCGAGATGCTCATCCAGCACGATGTGAGCAAATAAAACAGCAACAGGTAATTCAACAGTCATTATAATGAGCTTAGCCCCGCTCCTATTCTGGGTATGCCGCTTGCGAAAAGTATGGGTGGAAGGATCGTTCCAAACAAGGATAAAAAAGCAGCCCATTTTAAGAGGTTTACGGCAATGACTGCGTTCGAGATCAATTCATTTGCGTTCGTCTCCACTAACCACTAACCACTAACCACTAACCACTTACTACTTACTACTTACTACTTACTACTTACTACTTACTACTTACTACT
>DATHIE010000293.1:0-2419 GCA_035316905.1 Chryseolinea sp.
TCGCAAGGCGGGATTTCAGACGATAGAATACGCGGGGCCGTTCAGTTATGAGAGATTAGGCAGAGAGATAGATACGTTGAGAATGGATGCTATCGGAAGTCTGCCTGAGGATATGGTACGTCTTCCGACGAAGGTCACGCCGGTGTACATAGTCGGTCTGGATTCTTATGGTCCAAAAAAAGTTAATGAATTCCTTATCGACCGGCATGAAGTGACTAATAAGCAGTACAAGGCATTTGTAGACGCGGGAGCTTATTCAGATGTTTCGTATTGGCAGTTTCCATTTTATGCAGAGGGAAAACAGATATCGTTTGAAGAGGCGATGAAGCGTTTCGTTGATCAAACGGGCCGACAAGGTCCTTCAACATGGGAGGCGGGATCTTTTCCCAATGGGCAAGAGGATCATCCTGTGAGCGGTGTCTCATGGTACGAAGCGTCGGCGTATGCTGCCTGGGCAAAAAAGAAACTCCCAACTATCTTTCATTGGAGCGCTGCTGCAGAAACTTCGCGCACGGAGTTTATAGTTCCGCTCAGCAATTTTAATGGAAAAGGCACAACAAAAGTTGGAAGCTCTCCTGGCTATAGCACGTTTGGAATCTATGATATTGCCGGCAACGTGCGCGAATGGTGCTCAAATGAAACGGACCCGCGAGGCGTTCGCTTTATCATGGGTGGTGGATGGAATGACGAAACGTATTCGTTTAATGACGCCTATAGTCAATCGGAGATGGACAGGAGTCATGCGAACGGATTTCGCTGTGTCCGCGAGCTGGCAGGAGATGCAAAAGATTTGAACATCAAGGTTGATGCAGCGCGAAGGGACTATGCTAAGGAAAAACCAGTCGATGATAAAACGTTTGAGATTTTTCTGAGACAGTTCGCTTACGATAATACTCCATTAGACGATAGTGTAACCCTATTTGCTTTAACTGAGTTTTGTACCGTCGAAAAGGTCACGTTTGAAGCTGGCTACAATAAAGAGCGAATGCAGGCGTACATTTTTCTTCCAAAGAATACAAAACCACCCTATCAACCTATTATATTTTTCCCCGGTTCCGGTGACATCTTCTCGAAGAAATTTGATATGCAATTTCCTCTTACCCGTGTTGACTTTTTTATTAAGAGTGGTCGCGCGATTGTCATGCCTGTCTTCAAAGGTACGCACGAGCGTCATGATGAGCTGAAGTCCGATCTGCAGGAGGAAACCGTTTTTTATAAAGATCACGTGATCATGTGGCGAAAGGACATAGGCCGTACCATCGACTACCTCGAAACAAGGAAAGATATCCAGTCCGACAAGGTTGCCTATCTTGGTTGGAGCTGGGGAGGATTTATGGGTGGCATCATGCCAGCTGTGGAAAAACGAATCAAAGTAGTGGTGCTTAACGTTGGCGGCATGGAGATGCACCACACTTTGCCCGAAGTAGATCAAATTAATTTTATACCTCGCGTTACTCAGCCTGTGCTGATGTTAAACGGAAAACACGATATGTTCTTTCCGGTCGAAACTTCTCAGAAACCTATGTTCAACCTTTTAGGAACGCCATCGAAGGACAAGAAGATAGTCATTTGTGAGTCTGGTCATCTTGTGCCGCGGACGGAATTTGTAAGGGAAAGTTTGATTTGGTTGGACAAGTATTTAGGCCCGGTGAAGTGAGGAGGGGCTGGTGAGTAGAAGCTAGTAAGTAGAAGTTAGAAGTTAGAAGTTAGTAGTTAGGGTGTGGGTACGGTGTTTGGGTCCGATTTTACCTAACATCTCTTGAGTGTTGAGTGTTGTCTTATTGAGTGTTGAGTGTTTCTTGAAAGCACAAGGCCTCCGATCAAAAAACACTTAACATTCAACATTCAATATGTCAACACTCAAGTATTTTCTACAACTTATACCTTATACCCTATACCTTATAAGCCTACTCCTTAATCACTCTCCGCACAATCATTTTTCCACCTAGGGTTGCTTTCATGAGGTATAGTCCGTCGCCGTGGGAGCGGAGGTCAAATTTTGTAGTTCCAGCTTCGGTGACATTTTTTGTTTCAACAGTACGGCCCATGGCATCTACCAGTTCCAATGTTACTGCACTTGAAAAGTGTCCTTCGATGGTTACATATATTTCAGCATTCGTGGGATTCGGAAGGATGTCCAGGCGTAACTCAGGGAAATGTTCGACTCCTGTTATGTTGATCAGTACCGGATCGGACGCGATGCTGGCACAACCGTCGACTGTGGTTACAACGGAGTAACTACCTCCCGAACTTATCGTAAACGTCGCTCCAGTAGCACCTGCAATAATTGCTTCATTGACATACCATTGATTTCCGGTTGCGTGGCTTGAATGTAGCGTTAGGTTCGGAGCCGTCCCTGTTTGGGTAATGGTGGGCTGAGGCGGATTAATACAAAACAACACTGACACTGGTGTCGCAG
>DATHIE010000294.1:0-16037 GCA_035316905.1 Chryseolinea sp.
GTCGAGCTTTCATCTCCTGAAAATGCAGATAACATCGCAAAACAATTCGACAAGTATATACCCACTCGTAACAAAGCCAGAACAGACATGGTCGTGGATGGTTACCGACTGGAACCATTTAAATCAAATTTTACGCAAGACGATATTCGTTATAACTGGGTGAATCTTCGGATGGGCATGTTACCATTGATTGTGTTTACTTCCATGGCGGCACTAATACTTTTAATCGCATGCTTCAATCTTACAAACACATCAATAGCAATGACAGCGAAAAGGTTGAAAGAAGTTGGCGTGAGAAAGGCAATCGGGGCCGCTCGAACGCAGATCATTTCGCAGTTCCTACTCGAAACTGTGATAACCATTACCATGTCTCTTGTTGTCGGCCTCCTGATGGCTCAAATAATAGTCCCGGCGTTTGTAAATATGTGGAAGCTGCCGTACAATTTAAAAGACCTTAGCGGCGTAAACCTTTTTATCACGCTAATCATGTTGGTGTTCCTGACGTCATTGTTGGCGGGAATCTATCCTGCGCTGAACAGCAGTAAGTTTAAGCCAACTGCTCTGCTGAAAGGTACCGTACAAATTAAGGGTACAAATTTCCTTACGCGGACCCTTGTCGCACTTCAATTTGCCATGTCAGTGATTGTCTTGATCGGAGGCGTCGTGTTCATCCAAAACACTAAGTATCAGGGTGACGTCCAGGTCGGTTACGATAAGGATATGATCGTTACTGTAGCCCTGAAAGGCGAGCGCGAATACGAGGCAATGCAGGCTGCAATTGGAAGCAATCCAAAGATCCTTAGCATTGGTGTGAGCGATGGAAACATTGGAAGCAGTACGTATCAGACTCCTGTCAAGATCGACACTGGTGAGTACAATGTTCAGACAGCCGGAGTTGGCATAAACTATTTCGAGACCATGGGCTTGAAATTAGTGGAGGGCAGGACATTTGATTTGAATAATGTTAACGACCAGAATGAAGCCGTTATCGTAAACAAAGCTTTTGTTGAGAAAACTGGCTTAACAGATCCTATTGACAAGATCGTTGTTCTTCATGATTTAAGAAGACATATTATTGGCGTAATCGAAAATCATTTTGACAACGTTTACCGTTCGAAAGAGATGGAGCCGTTTATCTTTTATCCTGCCGGAAAAAATCAATACGTGAACCTGGTGGTCAAAACGGAGCATGAAAATCTGCCTGAAATTCAAAAATATCTTGAGAAAACGTGGAAAGAACTTTACCCTACAAAACCTTTTGAAAGCAAGTATCAGGAGGACTTGGTAATGGCAGGCAGTCGCGAGCTTAACGCCAACCTTGAGAAAATATTCTTGTTCATAACATTACTGGGAGGATTGCTGTCCGCTTCAGGAATCTTTGCACTCGCGTCATTAAATGTTGCGAAACGCACCAAGGAAATCGGGATAAGAAAAGCATTGGGCGCATCGGTAAATAATATCGTTGGATTGTTGAATCGGGAATTCATAATAATCTTGACTATTGCCGTGATTCTTGGATCTGTCGGAGGATATTTTTTAACGGGAACACTACTCGGCGCGATATATAAATATCATATCCCAGTCGGAATAGTACCTGTCGTCCTTTGCGCAGCCACTATTTTCGGTATCGGAATTTTCACGACCAGCGCCACTATTTTGAAAGCAGCGAAAACAAATCCAGTAGACACTCTTCGCAGCGAATAGTTATACATGAAGCTAGAGTAGTAACGTTATAAACCGCTATCCTCTACATCACTGGTTCGAGTCCGGTTTCCCTCTGTCAGTGACGCGATAATTGTGTCGTCGTGATAACGGCTGTTGATGTACTCGTCGCTGATCTTTTCCAGTTCTTCAAGTTTGTCGCTGTTAAAGTCATCACGCTTTCGGATAACATACACGTATTTTCCTTCGAGAAAAAGGGAGGCGTAGTTATACATCTGCCGGATGGTGACTAATTCCTGTATCTCGCGGTTTATGAGGAGCAGCACGCGGTTTTTTTCAAATCGATACTTCAACCGGTCGATTATGCCAAGGTTCTTCCGGTGATAGTACACAAATCCTTCGATTTTGTTGTTTGTGATGGCATCCTTGAACATTTTCCGCGGGTAGAAATCATCGCGAAGTTGAACAGCGATCTCGTCTCCGTTAATCTTTATCCTTATCCTTTCCTTCCTGAATTCACAGTAAATAGTCATAAAAAAAGCCGTTGTCGATGATAATAACGGTTTCATTAAAACTACGAATTTGGCGTCTAACCCAGTCAAATTTTGCCATAACCGGTCGTATTATCCGACTTTATTCATGAGGAGGGGTTTTTGAAGACGGGAAACGGTCAGGGCGCACGTTGACGCTTGAATTTTTCGAAGGTCTTGCAGTCTGAAATTTTGGCTGCCATTAAAGTGTGGCCAGAGACAGGACAAGTTCTTCGCCACGATTTCCATTTAGGGTAAGTAAAAATCCGTTTAGCGTAGGCCTTGATATTGTCTAACCCCGTTACAATCACCTAAAAACCCGCCATTTATGAAAACGAACCCACTCTTGAAACGAATTCTTTTTCTGGCCGTAGCTGTTCCTGCCGCAGTCATCGTCGGTATATTTTCGGCAGGGTTCACCCTAAACAAGCCATCAAGCCCCTGGAATCAGCTTGGAATCTCCGAAAGCCGAGCAACTGAAAATATTCGTCAAAGTTTCCTTGAGGGCTATCTCTATTCATACGGTGCATCATCCGCGAAGAATATTGCATCAGGTGATCGCGCCGCGATCGCGTTGGATGTATTGAACTATACTAAATCCTATGTCGCCAGTCCCGCCTTCATCAAGGCCTATGAGAATGCACGTATAACAGCTACACCCTTAAAGCCCCTTCCGCCAAAAACAAAGGAACAGATCCAGAATGAAAAAATAGCAGAGCTTGATAAAACAATAGCGGAAGGCGAAAAGTCAATGAAGTCCTTGCCAAAGGACCTTATTGAACCTTTTAAGGAGGTTCAGCAAATGCTTAACGATCAAAAGAAAGACTATGAAAATCCCGACAGTGAAATGCTGGCACTATTGGTAACTTCAGAAAATTACATGCACGCAAACGCTGTAACGAAATATGAACAACAGCTCCAACAATGGCAAAAAGATTATCCCGCTGATCATAAGATGATGGTCAAGGCACGACTCGAAACATTTCTGCAAATTACCGGAGACGTAGACTTCAATGCTGCGTTGAAAGAAGAATATCGAGTGAAGAAATTTGTAAATCGGGCCTACGAAAAAAAACCTGACGAGTGGAAGATGGCGTATCGAGCGGGTAGACCGGCAGTGGAGGCAGCCCGGACGTTTGCAAAAACATGGCTTGCTGAATTGAAATAATTGTTTGGTGTGCTCGAAATGCATTTTTCACGCAAAGGAAATGCAAATCCATCGGCAGCACTCATTCTTGAGAAGAAGAGAATACTATTTACCTTAACTTGAAAGTGCATCTCAAACGCAAAGGCCGCCAAGCGCAGTTCTTATCAGACGCAGTCGCGCAAGCTTGAACCTGGTTTGTCCGAACCTTCCTGGAAAGCAAAGAAAGTTCTGGACCCGCTAAACCCAAGCGAAGCTTGAGCAGGCACTATGAGACCTGCCCTCAGCGCCCTTTGCGTCTCCAGGTAAGCTATCAAG
The DNA here is from genome assembly GCA_035316905.1 of Chryseolinea sp. Classification (GTDB taxonomy): domain Bacteria; phylum Bacteroidota; class Bacteroidia; order Cytophagales; family Cyclobacteriaceae; genus Chryseolinea. Next base: position 3,655 of record DATHIE010000294.1, read on the forward strand.
TTAAAGATGAAAGGACCGCACGGTGCCTCACACGAACATGCCGCAGTAATGCATTCAAAAGCCCCTTGCGTTAAAAGGTATTTTTTTCTTCTAATTCAAATGCTGATCCTCGATACAAAATGCATTTTCACGCAAAGAAAATTCAAGTCCATCAGCAGCACTCATTCTTGAGAAGAAGAGAATATTATTTTGCCTTAGCTTGAAAGTGCATCTCAAACGCAAAGGCCGCCAAGCGCCTTCGTTATCGGACGCAGTCGCGCAAGCTTGAATTGGTTTGTCCGAACCTCCCTGGAAAGGAAAGAAAGGTCTAACACACTTAATCCAAGCGAAGCTTAAGCACGCCCCATGAGACCTGCACTTGGCGGCCTTCGCGTATCCAGGTAAGCTATCAAGTTAAAGATGAAAGGACCGCACGGTGCCTCACACGAAGAAGCCGCAGTGATGCATTCAAGAAACCCTTTGCGTGAAAAAGGTATTATCTCTAATTTAAGAGCTCATCCTCGAATATAAAACCCGTCTGCGGCGGACAGGCATATCTCATAACTCATAACTCCCAAACGGTTGAATTGAGATCACAGATACGGTGACCTGTTTTACTTTTACTGGCTTATAAGAGAATCAGCCGCTGTAGATCTTTCAAGTATTTTTCTTTCCACAATTTCTTTTAATGCAGACAATCCTTCATCGTACTGTTCGTTCAAATCGCCTTTTGTAAGAATCCAAATTGCCTTTTCCTTGAAGGTGTTGTTATGGCCATTATATATCCACGTCACTTTTGTCGAATCACCTTGAGGTTCTAGTTTGATATCGCTATAAAACGTTCCGTCAAACCCTTCGAAGGTGACGATGGTGTAATGCACTTCAGGAGTTGCCTTATTCCATGGGGACCATGCATTAAAACTCTGAAAGCTTTCCGTTTCCCTCGCAATATCTTCCGGCGATGCCTGAATAACAATCGATTTTTCGACGTGAGTAACTTTTGGCTGAGAGAGTATCAAGACCACTCCAACTACAATACCGATCAACGCCACAATGCCGAGGATCCTTAATGATTTCATGACGGAGAAATTAATCAGGAAAGCTAACAAATAAAAGATTGAAAAATTCACAAGGCACCGGTAGTTATCAATAGGGGGAATGGATCAGGAGACTTTTCAAAATTCATACTCAAAAACGCCTTCCTTGTCATCTTTTCCTCCTGAGGCGTCGTAGGATTGAGAAGATAGTCGGTTACTCTTCTTATATTTGATCGATAAATTACTCGTATTCAAACCTGATTTTCGTGCGGCTGCCAGAGCGTTTTTTTGTTTATTTTCTTGTGCTCACTTTTTGCGCTGCTTCGTTCGCCGTGAAAGCCCAGGAACGGTGTGGAACAGTTGAATATATCGAGCTTCTCAAATCAAAAAATCTCCTCTTTGAAAACTCAAACACTTTCGAAAAATGGTTGCAACAAAAGCAATCACTGAAACAGCGACAAAATAAAACGCAACGAACGCAAGCTGCCTACCAAATACCAGTGATTGTACATGTCATCCACAACGGTGAGGCTGTTGGATCTGGAACGAATATAAGCGATGCGCAAGTCCTTTCACAGATCAGTGTTCTTAATAAGGATTACAAAAGACTGAATGCCGATGCAAGTAATACACCCCCCGAGTTTCAACCAGTTGCTGGAATATTTGACATCGAGTTCGTGTTAGCAAAGCAAGATCCAGAAGGTCTTTCAACTACTGGGATCTTACGCGTCCAGGGCAGCAAGACATCGTGGACGATGAATGACAACTATACGCTTAAAGCTCAAAGTTACTGGCCTGCTGAGGATTACCTTAACATCTGGGTCTGTAATGAAACTGATTTCCTGGGCTACGCACAGTTCCCGGTGTCAGGCCTCCCCGGCCTGGAGAATTCCTCAACTAACCGGCTAACGGATGGTGTGGTGGTCGCCTACAAAGCTTTTGGATCCATTGACGACGGCCCTTTCAACCTTCAAAATAATTTTAAGAAAGGTCGCACGACAACGCATGAGGTCGGACATTTCTTTGGCTTGAAACATATCTGGGGAGATGACAACGGAGACTGCTCCGGAACCGACTATGTGAACGACACGCCTAATCAATCCGGAAGCACAAGCGGTTGTCCGGCGCATCCCCGAATTACCTGTACCGACGTAACAGCTATGTTCCAGAACTTTCTTGACTATACCAATGACGAGTGCATGAACCTGTTTACGCAAGGACAGGTGGGGCGTATGGATATCATCATTGGGAATAGTCCAAGACGGACCAGTCTCACAACCTCTCATGGTCTGCAAGATCCTGCGCCACTGACAAATGACCTTGGTATAAAAAACATCGTTGCCCCGCAAACAGGCCAATGTTCAGCACCATTTGCGCCTTCCCTTGAAGTAAAGAACTATGGAAACAACACGATAACCTCAGCACGTGTGCTTCTTAAAAAAGACGGTGTAAACACAGAGACGAAAGACTTCCTTTTCAATCCGGCGCTTTCTCCGCTTGAGTCCTCCATCGTCACCTTCGCTCCTATCTCACTCTCGAACGGAAATCACAACGTGTCCTTTCAGGTCCTTTTAACGAACTCAGTTACCGATCCAAACACTTCGAATAACACAATGGGTCAGGATGTTTTTGTCCCTGAAAGTATTGCTGTTCCATTCATTGAAATGTTTAATACCATACCCAATTGGTCCATTGTCAATCCTGATCAAAATATCACATGGGATCTTGCTGCAACTCCCGAGGGAGGTACAAACACTGCCATGAAAATGGAGTTCTATAGTTATGAAGATCACCTTGGCGAGTTTGACGCTCTGATATCTCCGGTATTTGACTTAGCCACCGCGCCGGCTGCACTTCTCAAGTTCGATGTTGCTTACGCACGTTTTCAATCAAGTAATGACGGGCTCAGGGTTGTCCTTCTTAATAATTGTAGTATGGATATTTCCACGGGACTCATTGTATATGATAAATCGGGAGCATCATTGGCGACGACGCCGAACTCCAGTTCAGATTTTGTTCCCGCCAACGATCAATGGCGCAATGAAGCAGTTGACCTGAGTGCCTACATCGGTCAATCAAATGTCCAGATCGCATTTGTGGGGCTTAATGATTGGGGTAATAACCTTTATATCGACAACGTCTCATTAACCACTACGCCCGTTCACGATGTTGCGCTCGTAAACGTGTTGCAGCCAAGTCCCGTTACGTGCGAGAATCAAATAACCCCCACCCTATTGATCAGGAACGCAGGGACATTGATAAACTCAGTCGAAGTCACAACTACGATCAACGGCAATGCCAGTAATCAAACTGTTAATGACCTTAACCTGAATGGCAATGACGAAATGGAGTTACAGCTTCCGCCGATAATATTAGCCGATGGAGAAAACCAGGTTAGCTTCACGTTGAGCGAACCAGACGGACAACCTGATTTCAATCCCGGCGATAACACTAGTGAGGTCGTTTCTATCGTGAACAAAGCAGAAGAAAATATCCCGCTACGTCAGAATTTCGAATCGGAATTTGACGATCAATGGACAGCAGCAAATCCAGCTGAGGGCATGATGTGGGAACCTATCATTGTCAATGGTAACAATTCGCTCTACGTCAATGCATTTACCAATACGAGCATTGGTGATCAATCGTGGTTTGTAAGTCCTGTTCTTGATCTAAGTGCTGCGGAAGAAGCCAGCCTTTATTATGAACTCTCCTACGCAATGAAAGGAAATGTTGTAGACTATTTTTATATCCTGGCGTCAGTTGACTGCGGTAACGTATATAACGATACAATCTATGCCGCTTCGGGAGCCGTTTTGGCCAATGGCCGTACTTCTGCCGGAAGTTGGAAACCCAATGAAGAATCTGACTGGACACCAGACGCTCGGGGGCTTGAATCACTTGCCGGAGAATCGAACGTCCGCATCGCTTTCGTCTTCAAGAATGGGAACGGTAATAACATATATATTGATAATATCGAGTTCTACGTGTCGAATTCGCCGGTCAGACTTACAGAAACATTTTCTGTTTATCCCAGTCCCACTATTGACGGCAACGCCGTTATATCCTTCAATCTCCTTGAAAAAGGCCCAGTTACTGTTGAAGTGATAGATAGCATGGGGAAAACGCTAATAACTGAAACTCTTCCTGATATTCTAAACCAGACGTTTCCTTTTAGCCTAACGGGTAAGGCAGCTGGAGTTTATATTGTCAGGGTTACTACTGGGGGTTCTGTTTATCACAAGAGACTTATCGTGGTTAATTAAGCCATATCGGAAAAAAAATCTTCGGCGCGGAACCTGGTAAAAAGCGTAAGATGATTTCACTATCTTGCAACGTGAAAATATTCCCTTAATGGCCAGGAAAAAGAAAGTAGCGATCCTATATGGTGGTCGGTCCGTGGAGCACGCAGTCTCCGTCAATTCAGCACGTAACATCTTTGAATTTCTTGACAAGAATCTTTTCGAACCCGTTCCCATTGGGATTAGCAAGGAAGGTCAATGGTTCATTAAAAGTGAAGTAAACAAAGAGATTGAAAATGGGGATCCCATCGGACTGACTCTTCATCCTGGAAACCCCGAATTTATTTTGTTATCCGGCAAGCCGTCGGTCAAGGTAGACATAATCTTTCCAGTACTTCATGGCACTGATGGTGAAGACGGAAGTATACAGGGTCTAATAAAGGCAATGGATCTTCCTATGGTCGGAACCGGTGTGCTTGGCTCGTCACTATCCATGAACAAGATCGTCGCAAAACGTCTGCTGCGAGAAGCAGGTCTTCCGGTAACAGACTTCATGACTTTCAATTTCGAGGACAAAGATGATATAAGCTTCAAGAAGATTTCGAAGAAACTTGGCCTGCCGTTCATGGTAAAATCTGCAAGCCTTGGATCTTCCGTCGGAGTAACGAAGGTAAAAAGCAAAAAAGACTTCAAACGCGCTGTTGATGAAGCCTTCAAGTACGACAATGAGATGCTGGCGGAGGAGTTCATAACAGGTCGTGAGATCGAGTGTGCTGTACTGGGCAACTATCCTGCAGAGTCGTCAAAGCCTGGCGAAATTGTGATCAGCAAGAAGTATGATTTTTACACTTTTGATGCAAAATATGTGGACCCTGACGCCGTTCGAATTGACGTTCCTGCACGGTTACCCAAGACGATTGTAGCGAAGGTCCGCAAGATCTCGAAAAAGGCCTATGAAGCTCTGCATTGCGAAGATTTCTCAAGGGTCGATCTGTTCCTCGATAAAAGGGGAAAGATCTATATCAATGAGATCAACACTATACCGGGTTTTACAAATTCAAGTATGTACCCAATGATGTGGAAGGAACGTGGCGTAAGTTTTTCCGACCTGATAACTCGTCTGCTTAACCTCGCATTGGAGCGTTACGACCGAAGCAAACGGATCGAACGCGATTTTCAATCTGGACTGAAATTCTGAGACTTGTATATTTACTATTTATTTGATTGTGCATCGTACCGTTTGGTGCTTCGGCAAAGCGGTGGGAATTGCCGTCAGGAAGAACAGCTATGAAATTTGATATTCGCCAATTAAAGCAGGACACGTTGGGGGGATTGTTACTTCACTTCCTACTGGCTTGCATTATAATTCTCGTGTTATTCTTGTTGTACTTTTTCGCCTACCTGCCTGCCGCGACTAATCACGGCGAGACGATAACAGTGCCAAGTATCGAAGGCATGCAGATGGATCAGCTTGAAGATTTTCTCGTAAAGCGGAATCTGCGCTATGAGGTAAATGACTCTTCGTACTCGTCGGAGTATCCACCACTAACGGTATTGAAACAATATCCGCAGGCAGGGTCCAAAGTGAAAGAAGGGCGGAAGATATTTATTTCCATTAACAGAGTTAGCCCACCAACCGTACCTGTACCAGCGCTCGTCGATGGCTCCGTTGTAAATGCTGATGCGGTACTTCGAAGCAATGAACTAAAACGCGGCCGGATCGAGCTTGTAGCCGGCCCGTTCAACGTGGTTAAAGAAATGAAATATCAGGGCCGAACCATTGAAGCAGGCCAACCGGTCCCTAAAGGCTCTATTATCGACCTTGTCGTAATGGACGGCGGAAGCACATCCTTCGACTCGCCAGACTATGTGGGAGTAAGCCTGGAGGACGCGAAGGTAGTCATATTTGGTTCGAACCTGAATCTTGGAAAGGTGACTATAGTAGGAGACACCACGGGAGGCGATGCAATTGTACTGAAACAAAAGCCTGCTCCCAATGAAAATATAAAGGTGGGTGATGTCGTTGATCTCTGGATAGGCAAACCTGGAACTTTGGTCCCAGACGACGAAGACGGAATTGAGGACGTGGATAATGACTAATTAGATGTGGATGCAGAAACAAATACCAATTATTGCGCTGCTTGTTTTTGCGGTCCTTCTAGTTGATTCGTTCCCTGCAATTGGTCAGTTAAAAGTGTACCCTCATCCGCACCCAGGGAAAGTTTCGGCCCCTATTAAAAAGAACATTAGTGCGGCTCGTACAAAGTCTGTAATTAAAAGATCCCTTCCTTTCTGGGACGACTTTTCTTTCACACCGGTAAATGATACTTCATTTGCTCTCTCCAATTACCCCGTTGATTCGCTTTGGGTAACAAAGAACGATGCCGTAAATAACTACACGGTCTGGATTAACAACGGCATGGCCATTAATCCGCCGTCTGTGAACGTTGCTACTTTTGATGGACTTGATTCTGCCTTCCTGCAGTATTCGGACCTCGTGCTAACGAATGGGCTGCGGGACAGCCTCGTCTCGCAAGGAATAATTCTTGACGAAAGCGAAGTGAGCCTAGCTGAAAGAAATTCTGTATTCCTAAGTTTTGCATATCAGTGGCAAGGCAATGGGGAGGCGCCGGATCCGGCGGATTATTTCAGTGTCGAATTCAGAAATGACTCCGGAGACTGGGAGACCGTGTTAACAATTTACCCCAAGTCATCATTCCAACGTGAAGAGTTTTACGATACTCTGGTCAAGGTTGACGGCGATCGTTTCTTTCACGACGTCTTCCAATTCCGTTTTCGTAATTACGGACGCCTCTCCGGACCGTATGATACCTGGAATCTTGATTACGTGTACCTCAACAAGAATAGAGCTCCGGACGATACCGATTTTCCTGACCAGGCCATCTCAACGCCTCTTACATCGCTTTTTGGTATGTATCAGTCCATTCCCTATCATCAACTCGTCGACAACAATGCCATTGTACGGCCGACCTTTGTGGTGTCAAACAACCTCGATGAGTTCACGGATCTGAGCTACATCACCGAGGGAACGTTTAAAAATTATATCAATGGCAACTTAACTGAAACATTCTACAGTAACCTGGGAGGTACCGATACATCTGCAATTAATGACAATGGCAGCGGTATTATATTCCCTCTCGAACAAAGGACTGTCAACCTTGAATATCCTCCAGACCCATTAGATCCGGGTCAATTTGATCCGTCTGCAGATTCAGTGCTTTTTAATTTAAAGGTCAAGTTGTTCACCGGTGACACGTTCGATCCAAAAACTGGTGATTTCGCCAATGACTATGACCTCAACTACCAGCCAATCGACTTCCGGACCAATGACACAATTAATGTAAGCTACTTTCTGAAGGATTATTATGCATACGACGACGGTATAGCCGAATATGCAGCCGGACTTACTCAGCCAGGAAACCGTGCGGCCTACTTGTTTGAAATGGTTTCTACTGTGCCTGACACGTTGGTTGGTATTGATATATACGTTCCAGATTACGGACTCAGCGCGAACCTGACAGCCGATTTCTATGTGTACGGCGATAACGGCGGGGTTCCTAGCGAACCTCTTTATGTTATTCCCAGCTTTGGTGTTCAACGCAAAGGTCTCAATAATTTTCAGCGAATTAAGATCATTGAACCCATCCTGGTTGAAAGCAAATTTTACATCGGGTGGAAAGCGCCGGTCGGTCCTACGCTAAAGATTGGACTTGATGTAAGCAACAATGCAGGTGACAAGATATTTGTAAACACCAATGGAACATGGACACAGAGTTCGAATATTTCAGGTAGCTTGATGATGAGACCTGTGTTTGGAAGTGGATCTATCGTTACGGGTGTCGAAGAAGAACGCAATCCAATAAGCATTTTTCCAAATCCGAGCACAGGTGAATTTTATATCAGAGGTGAGTTCGATCAACTCCACATCACCACAGTTACAGGACATCCGGTAATTTTTTCGATGCAAGAAGCCGGTGACGATCACAAAGTCACTCTAAACAATGCATCAGCGGGACTGTATATTCTTAGCGTTCAAAAGGAAAATCATATACAAACCGAAAAACTGGTCATCAAATAGGCACGTTGGCTGACCGACATGCGTTGTTTGCCACGTTGCTTCTATTAGCCGCTCACCTCCTTTCTGAATTTCGCTAATATGATTACATTGAGTGATATTAAATCTCTCAAATAATTTCCGAACCACATGTTGACGAACCGTCCAATCGTGTTGGCTTCAAGCTCGCCACGCCGCCAGTATCTAATGAAAGAAGCTGGTTTTCATTTCACCACAGAAAAACCGGAAGTGGATGAATCCTTTCCACAAGAACTGCCAGTAGAACAAGTGGCCAGATATCTCGCAGAGAAAAAAGCCGAATACTTCAGACTCACCATGAAGGATGAAATCATTGTGACCGCAGATACCGTCGTTATATTACAGAATAGGATAATTAACAAACCGGAAGACCGAAATGAAGCCATCAGGATGCTATCCGACCTTTCAGGTAAGACACACCTCGTGATGACTGGGGTTTGTATCCTGTCGAAAGAACGAGAAGAAGGCTTTGACGACACTACGGAAGTTACTTTCCAGGAGTTAAAGAAGGCGGAAATTGAATTCTATGTTGACAACTACAAACCTTACGACAAAGCTGGTGCCTATGGTGCGCAAGACTGGATCGGCATGGTGGCAATTCAAAATATTGTGGGAAGCTATTTCAATGTCATGGGCCTGCCTATTCACAAAGTTTACCAGCACCTGACAAATTGGTAGATGCTTTCGATTTGGAAATACCTTTCCGGTCATCTTCGAAGGGACTTTAACGCGCTGCAGTATGGATTGATCGGTATATTTCTCGCCGCCGCCATTTACTTCAATTACCTTACTGATTTCGAGGACAGTTTTCTGGATGTACAAAAAGGATTTCTTAAATTCTTCTTCCGGCTAATCTTCTTTAGTACAGCCTACTTTACAACACTCATTATAACATGTCTTCTGAAAGGTGAAAGCAAAATATTCACTCAAGCCTCATTTTGGATAAAAAGTATTCTTGCCTTGTCCCTGCTGAGTCTTGACAGCAGCGTTCCGTTTCTCCAGGGATGGATTGACACAATGCTATCAGCTCAAATTCAATACTGGGCATACAGAGTATCAGTCAATCTCATCAGCTTTTTTACAATACTTCTACCGTTGTATATCTTCTTCCAGCTATATGAAAGGGATGAAACACACTTATACGGACTATGGGCAAAAAACTTCGACACCCGACCGTATTTTCAGATGATCCTGATCATGCTTCCTATTCTCGTGGCAGCATCATTTCATGGAAGCTTTCTTAGAGCATATCCATTATACAAATCAACTATGGCCCACACATTCTTAGGTGTACCAGAGTGGGTAACCATACTTGGCTACGAACTGGCTTATGGCCTTGATTTTATAACTGTTGAGTTTCTTTTCAGAGGATTTATGGTAATTGGAATGATGAAGGTTCTGGGGAGAAATTCCATTTTACCGATGGCCGCTACCTACTGCTTTTTACATTTTGGAAAACCACCTGGCGAGGCGATAAGCTCTGTGATCGGCGGTTATATACTTGGAGTGGTCGCTTACGAAACCAAAAGCATCTGGGGCGGGGTCATTGTCCATCTGGGCGTTGCCTGGATGATGGAAATTATTGCTTTTGCACAAAGATCGTTTTCAACTTAAATGGAAGTCTTTCAGACCGGTGCATACACCGACATTAATTGTGGTGCGATCGTCGATGGCGAAAATTTCTCAATGAATCGTTTGCCCGCAGTGATCATTCGGTGTCGAATTTCATGCTGTGATAATAGTCTGTTCATTTGAAGCGCCATCTCTTCAATATCACTCGAGTCTATATAAACAGAATCCGGACCGGCAGCTTCGGTGAAGCAAGATCCCTTGGATGTAATTACAGGAATTCCGGATTCCAAAGCCTCCACCAGCGGAATGCCAAACCCTTCGAACAATGACGGATAGATGAACAGTTGTGCACCCTGGTAGATTGCAGGAAAATCCGAAAAGGCTGCATTGAGCAGGAAAATAATAGAGTCAACAACACCGGCCTTTCGCGCAGCAGAAATGACATCCTTCAGGTACGAAGTCTCACGGCCCATAATCACCAAGGGAATTCTTGACGCCGGCGGTAATAGACCAAGAGCCTCCACCGCCAGTACTATGTTCTTCCGAATTTCGATCGTCCCGACGTTAAGCATGTATTGATCGGGAAGATTATACTGTCGTTTTACTTTCGCGATCTCCTCAGCGGATTTCACCAGCCTGAACTGAGGGTGACATCCCTGATAAACCACGTCTATTTTGGAATCCGGAACACCAAGGAAGCTAATGACATCGTCAGCGGTCTGCCTGCTAATAGCAATGATACGATCAGCTGCACGACATGCAGCCTTTACCTTGGCCTCGTAGATGCGTACATCAATCGGGTTGTAAAACATTGGAAAACGGAGAAAGATCAAATCATGGATGGTCACGATCTTTCTGATACGTGGAGGAAGATTAGCAGGGAGTTCATTGCTCAACCCATGAAACACCTTAATGTCCGATACCGTCTCTTCTTTTGCAATGCCCCACGTTCGCCATAGGCTTCCCGCTTTGAAAAAAGTGTACAGGGATGAAGGTGTGATAACGCTGACTTCCTTACGATCCGTGATCGCGTTGATCTCAGGATGACTGCGTTGTTTTGGGGTGTACAAGAGGTATTCATTGCCGGGAGCGTGATCCAGGAGTGTGTTTACAACAAATCTGCTGTAATTTCCAAGGCCCGTAAAATTGTTAAAGAGTCTTTTAGCGTCGAAACCTATTTTCACTTAGGGAAAGTCTTTTTATAGAGCTCAATACTTTGAAGGATGATCTCCATTGCTTTTTCCTTCGATTGAAATTCATCGACCACAACCTTTTTGTTTTCCAGCGTCTTATAATTTTCAAAGAAATGTTTCAGCTCTTCGAGAAGATATTGCGGCACATTAGTCATATCCTCCACGTGGCTCACGCTTACATCCTGTTCCGCGACGGCAATTATTTTATCGTCTGCTTCCCCGCGATCAATCATCCTCATCACCCCGATAACTTTTGAAGGAATAAGGCAACGTGGAACTACTGTTACCGATGTCAAGACCACGATATCCAAGGGATCGTGATCTTCACCTAATGTTTGTGGGATGAATCCATAATTAAGGGGATAGTACATCGAAGCATAGAGCACACGATCAAGCTTGATGAGTCCGCTTTCTTTGTCGATCTCATATTTAGCACGTGAACCTTTAGGGATCTCGATTATTCCATTCACATGTTCAGGCGGATTTTCGCCGACAGACACTTCATGCCAGGGGTGTTGTACCATATCAATCTTTTTTTAAAACAATATTAAAAAAAAGCCCTCCGATTACTATCAGAGGGCCTGCATATTTGTTCTAAGGGCTATTCCGACTTCTTTTCTGGTTCCTTCTTTTCCAGCTTTCTGATCTTGTCGCCATCCTTCAATCGTTTGGAAACCGCCAGAAAAGGGCCGGACACCACCTCGGTACTATCGTTTATACCAGATAAGATTTCAATGTTATCGTAATCGCTTATCCCCGTTTTGACTTCCACCATCTTAGCCTCTCCCTTTTCATTAACGAAGATCACGGTCTTATCTTCCTTCTTTGGTGGCTTCTTGTCGTTGTTGGCTTGATTTGTATTCTCTGCAGGAGGTCCATCGTCGTCATCGTTGTTGTTGTTCTCGGCTTTGCTTTCCTCATCAGGGTTGCGTGTGGTCACTGATGCAAGCGGCACTGATAACGCATTGTTTTTAGTAGTTGTGAGAATATCCACGCTTGCCGTCATACCCGGTCTGAATGGGAATTTGTTGCCAGCTTTGACGAGGTCCTCATATGAAGCGCTCAGGATAAGGACGCGGACCTCAAATTCCGTAATTGCGTCGGTAGAGACTTTGTCCTTTGCCGTATTGGCAATTAGTGTCACTATCCCTTTGAACTCTATGTTTTGGCTTGCATAGGCATCCACGTCAATAACAGCGGTGTCCCCTACGTGAACGCGGACGATGTCATTCTCATTTACGTCAACGCG
>DATHIE010000295.1:0-11728 GCA_035316905.1 Chryseolinea sp.
TGACCAGCATGGGCAAGCCTGTCGGTTTAGACTATGTAAAGATCAACACGGGTGTTACGGTTACCGGCGATGGTGACAGCAAAGTAATTTCCTATTACAAAGACGATTTTCCAGCCGCAGTTCCTGCATTTTCTGAAGGAATGGCAAAGGTAGCGCGTAGCATGAAGGTGGATTCGACATTCAGTATACCCGTAAATCAGGAAATTTCTTTCTCTAAGCCTGGGCTATACCTGTTGCAAAAGGATACGTCCTCTGCTGAAGGTCTTGCTTTCAGAGCAGAGGATGACTATCCAAGGTTGGCAAAAGTTGAAAGCCTAGCGGACCCGTTGATTTACATATGCACAAAACAAGAGTTTGAAAAGGTGAAGGCCGCCAAAGGCGATAAGAAGGCATTTGATCGTGTTATCCTCAGCGTCACCGGAAACACAGAAAGAGCCAAAACTTTGATACGCAATTATTTCAAGCGTGTCGAATGGGCTAACACCTTCTTTACTTCTTACAAGGAAGGATGGAAAACTGATCGGGGAATGATCTATATCCTCTTCGGATTACCTGAAGAGGTTTACAAATTCAACGATCGCGAGGTATGGAATTACAAAAGTTCATCCTTAAAAGTCACCTTCAATTTTGTTAAATCAAGTACGTTATTCGATCCCGACAATTATGTACTGATCCGGGAAAAGAAATTCCAGGAGACATGGTACGAAAAGGTCGACTTGTGGAGAAACGCCCGCTTCTAAAAATTCCTGAGCTCATGGAAAGGCGTACTTCTTTATTTATCGTGCCCACTCCTATTGGTAATCTTGGAGATATAACGCTGAGGGCACTGGAAACCTTAAAATCCGTCGACCTCGTCCTGGCAGAAGATACGCGTACTTCCGGATTTCTTCTTAAGCATTATCAGATCCAAAAACCGTTGGAGAGTTTTCACAATTTCAACGAACATCAAAAGGTCACCAATTTGATTTCCCGTATGGAGAAAGGAGAAGTCATTGGATTGGTGTCTGATGCCGGCACACCTGGAATTTCAGACCCTGGATTCCTTATTATTCGAGCCTGTCTTCAGGCTGGATTGAAGGTGGATTGTTTGCCTGGGGCTACAGCTTTTGTTCCTGCACTTATCAAATCCGGATTGCCATGCGACCGTTTCGCATTCGAAGGATTCTTGCCCCATAAGAAAGGACGGCAGACACTTCTGAAAAAATTAGCGGAGGAGGAGCGTACCATTATATTTTACGAATCGCCCTACCGGCTTGTTAAAACGCTGGAACAATTGAAGGAATATTTCGGAGAAGACCGCATAGTCTCTGTTTCGCGTGAACTCACAAAAATGTTCGAGGAAACTGTAACGGGACCGGTAACAGAAGTGCTGGCTCACTTTCAGGCAAAGGATGTAAAAGGCGAAATTGTAGTCGTTGTAGCGGGCAAATCCTAGGTATCGTTCGTGACCTTATTGCAAAAGATAAAGAGCCTTTCTGCATCGTTATTAATGATTACTGCAACTCTTCTGTTTCTTGCGGTATTTCACCAAATACAGAGTGGATGCCCTGGAACATCCACACGGCGCAAAAATGTAAATCAACCTGATCTCGTGTTACTCATCATCCTATTGCCGGTGCTGTATTCATTTGACCTTACAAATAATGCTGTGACAAAACAGCAGGTTATACGTTTCTATCATACGGAGAATTAATATCACATTCAGGAGCCTGGTTATCGATACTGATCATTATATTCACTTTCTCAAGAGCCAAGACAAAAAAAGTGGCACGTTAAATGCCAACTTAAAAACAAGATTTTAGCACACGCACACTTTGACCCATCGCCTACGATGCAACGGGATTGAACATGAATTTGCAGGAACTAGAAAGAAATGTCATTGAGGTTTGCGGCGAGGTCGGCGACTTTATTTACAGTGAAAGCTCTGACTTCGATCGCACTCGAATTGAACAAAAGAATGGGTTCAACAATCTGGTCTCTTATGTTGATCAGGAGGCTGAAAGGAGATTGGTGAAGGTTTTGAAAAAGATCCTGCCCGAAGCCGGTTTTATTACAGAAGAAGGCACCGTCGAGCAGTCAAGAACCAATACTTATAATTGGATCATCGATCCATTGGACGGCACGACTAACTATTTGCATGGCCTGCCGATATACGCCGTCAGCGTGGGCCTCACACGTGGTGAGCAACCGATTTTAGGAGTGGTCTACCACGTTGTTCGCAAGGAATGTTTCTCCGCTATTGAAGAGGGAAATGCTTATTGCAATGGCAAAGTGATCCATGTAAGTTCAACGCCGACATTACAAGAAAGTCTTCTAGCAACGGGATTTCCGTATTATCATTTTGACAAGCGTGATAATTATCTGGAGATCATCAAAGAATTTCTGGAAAAAACTCATGGCATCAGAAGGCTTGGCAGCGCGGCTGTTGACCTGGCATACGTTGCCTGCGGAAGATTAGAGGGGTACTTTGAATATAATCTAAATGCCTGGGATGTCGCCGCCGGCGTGTTGATCGTTAGGCAGGCGGGTGGAATTGTCACCGACTTTAAGGGAGGCGACAATTGCCTGTATGGGGGAGAACTTTGTGCCGCGAACAAGCTCATGCATCAAGAAATGCTTGAGATCGTTAAAAAGAGATGGAAATAACATCTCGTTCACCCCTTGTTCAGTTACATTCTGTATTTTCACATTTTAAATCAATTAATTAACACTTCGTTGTATGAGGTTACGATTCATTAAACAAAAAAGAATGGTTTGGAGATCACTGGCATCACTAACGATGGTCTCGTTATTGTTTGGCGTATTGCATGCACAGGACAATCTGACCGACAAATTACCGGTGGAGCCAAGAGTAAAGATTGGCAAATTATCCAATGGACTGACGTATTACATTCAAAAGAATGTGAGACCAGAAAAAAAAGTAGAGCTTCGACTCGTCATTAATGCAGGTTCAATTTTGGAAGATGACGATCAGCAAGGTCTTGCTCACTTCACCGAACATATGGCCTTCAATGGCACAAAGAATTTTAAGAAAAATGATCTCGTTTCTTTTTTGCAGACCATTGGAGTTGAATTCGGTGCCGACCTGAATGCCTACACAGGCTTCGACGAAACTGTATATATTCTTCCTATCCCCACAGAAAAAAAGGAAAACATTGAAAAAGGATTTCAGATCCTGGAAGATTGGGCCAGCACTGTTGCATTCGACGGCTCAGAAATCGACAAAGAGCGCGGCGTTGTTCTGGAGGAATCCAGACTGGGTAAAGGAGCTGAAGACCGGATGTTCCGCGTTGTTTATCCAAAAATGTTTGAAGGATCAAAATATGCGCAGCGGCTACCTATAGGTAAAGACGATATTCTTAAAAACTTCAAGCACGACGTTATCAAACGTTTCTATCGCGACTGGTACCGTCCCGATCTAATGGCAGTCCTTGTCGTTGGTGATATCGATCCAGCGGAGGCGGAGGCACAGATCAAAAAACACTTCGAAAAATTAAAGAATCCATCATCCCCGCGCCAACGCGCACTTGCTGATGTTCCTGAGCGTAAAAAGCCTGAAGGAGTTGTTGTGACAGACAAAGAGGCTACCAATCACGTAGTGGAGATCTATTACACGTACAAGAAAGCAAAGGATGAAATTACCGTACAAGATTATCGCGATTATCTCGTACGTGTTCTCTTTACATCTATGCTTGGCCAACGTATGCAGGAACTTACGCAGAAGGCTGAGCCTCCTTTCGTTTTCGGGGGAAGCAACGTGGGCGGATGGGCCAGAGGTTTCGAAGCCTATCAATCCTTTGCGTATCTCGGTAAAGGTGGCGTGGAACCAGCTGTCAACGCATTGATACAAGAGAACGAACGAGCACGCAAGTTTGGATTCACCGCGTCAGAACTTGATCGTGTGAAAAAGCAGCTGATGAAAAATATTGAGCGCAGCTACAATGAACGCGACAAAACCGAATCGCAGCAGATCGTAGAAGAGTATATCCGTAACTTCCTCGACAAGGAACCAATCCCTGGTATTGAGAATGAATTCAAGTACTACAAAAATTTCCTTGAAGGTATTACACTGGAAGAAGTAAACCAGTTAGCGGTTAAGACTATCCCCGCAGTTACTGACCCCAAACTTGTTATTCTCACAGGTCCCGAAAATTCTGATTTCAAAATGCCCACAAGCGTTGAGTTATTAGCGTTGTCTGAAGCTGCAGGAAAGGCTGAACTCACTGCATATGAAGAAAAAGCTGTCGCGGCGACCATCATGGAAAAGGCACCAGCTCCTGGCACGGTGACCGCAGAAAAGGAAAATAAAGAGCTAGGTGTTACCGAACTTACGTTGAGCAACGGCATAAAGGTCTTACTAAAGCCCACAGATTTCAAGAACGATCAGGTGGTTATGAATGCATCACGGTTCGGTGGACAATATCTGTTCGATCCGAAGGAAAGGTTCAACGCAGAGTTTGCTGCGACCGTCGTCACACAAATGGGTGTTGCCCAGTTCTCACCTGTTGATTTACGTAAGGTGCTGGCGGGGAAAACAGCAACAGTAGCGCCACGACTCGGAGCAATCTCTGAAAGCATGAATGGGCAGTGTAGTGCAGTAGATGTAGAGACCATGCTTCAGCTCACCTACCTGTATTTCACACAACCCAGAAAAGACGATGACCTTTTCAAATCATTCGTTTCCAAACAGCAGGCACTATATCAAAACATGGCGGCCGATCCGCAATTTACTTTTCAGGATTCCGTGATATCAACGCTGTACAAGAAACATCCGTGGGCTCCAAAGTTACCGAAGCCGGAAAACTTCGGAATGATCAATCAACAGCGTGCACTTGACATCTATAAAGAACGATTTGGCGATGCCAATGGATTTACATTCGTGTTGGTCGGCAAGTTCGAGATGGCTACGATCAAGCCACTCATTGCTACATATCTCGGAAGTTTGCCCTCTACGCAACAGAAATCTTCTTTCAAAGACGTCGGACTTCGCCCTGTTAAAGGTGTGGTGAAAAAAGAAATAAAGAAGGGCACGGAGCCTAAGAGCTATATCCGCATGTTCTGGAATGGAGAAGCGCCTTTTTCAGATGCTGAACAGCTCAAAGTTCAGGCGTTGACGGAGGTTGTGAACATCAAACTAATCGAATCCCTCCGCGAGGAGCTAAGTGGCATCTACGGAGGAGGAATGTACGGTAATCTCAACAAGAACCCATACAACAGCTATGCATTCGGCGTGTCACTGCCATGTGGTCCTGAGAATGTAGATAAGCTGATAAAGGCTACTTTAAGCGAGATTGATAAGATCAAGGCAAATGGACCTACTGCTGATGACCTCAACAAAGTCAAGGAGACGTGGAGACAACAATATGAAGTAAACATTAAGGATAATGCATTTTGGGCAAGGCAACTTCTCCAAAGCGTTGAAACAGGTTTGAACCTCGGGGAGGTCCTTAGCTATGAAAAGAGGATTGCCGCACTTACATCGAAAGATGTAAAAGATGCAGCGCTGAAATATCTCGATATGAAGAATTATGTTCAGATCGTGTTAAACCCTGAAAAATAGTTTCAATTTGAAGTCAATAAAGCCGGCCCCATTTCGAGCCGGCTTTTTTATTTTGCAAGGGTTATCTTTGACAATTCCAGGAGCTACATAAATGTTTATAACGGTATCCCTATTCCATGAGTAATAGTCCTGCACCTGAGCTTAAGCGAATTCTCAGCCCCCTTCTGGTATGGGGACTTGGTGTGGGGTATGTGATATCGGGAATGTATTTTGGCTGGAACCTCGGCCTTGAAAAAGGTGGTACGCTTGGTCTGGCGATAGCCACGTTCTTTATCATTATACATTACGCAGCGTTTACCTTGAGCTATACCGAACTCGCGTGCGCAATTCCAAAGGCTGGAGGCGCTTTCGATTATGCGGAGCGGGCATTCGGCAAGGATGTGGGATTTATCGTAGGAATGGCTCAGAACATTGAATTCATTTTTGCACCACCTGCCATCGCGTTCGCTATCGGAGCTTATTTCAATCTTTTCTTTCCGCAACTGAGCGTTATAGCAATTGCCATATTTGTTTATGTTGCCTTTACGGGCCTTAACATATTCGGCGTGAAGGCAGCAGCGACCTTCGAGTTGATAATAACCATTTTTGCAGTTGCTGAATTGCTCCTGTTCAGCGGACTAACACTTCCGCACTTCGAATGGAACAACGTCACCCAAAATTCTTTCCCTAACGGATGGGCTGGCGTATTCGCGTCTATCCCTTTTGCTATTTGGTTTTTTCTGGGAATTGAAGGAGTGGCAAACGTGGCGGAAGAAACTATCGATCCCCAACGTACGGTGGCAAAAGGGTTTGGATCAGCCATTATAACACTTATCGCTCTTTGTGTGTTGGTCTTCTTAGGGTCCGTGGGTGTGGCTGGCTGGGAAGCTATAGTGTTTGCAAAGGATGGCTCAATTTCCGATTCACCACTTCCCTTGGCATTAAGCCATATCGTAGGCGATAGCAGTTTTCTTTACCACTTGCTGATAACCGTCGGCTTATTCGGATTGGTTGCTTCTTTTCACGGTCTGATGCTCGCATCGGGGCGCTCCACTTTTGAGTTTGGAAGAGTTGGCTTCGCACCGGCCTTTCTTGGACGAATTCACAATAGGTTCAAGACGCCTGCAAACGCGCTTTTGATAAATATGATCATTGGTATAGTGGCATTGCTGTCTGGACGAACCGGTGATATCATTACAATATCTGTTTTTGGTGCCCTCACCCTTTACGTAATCTCAATGCTAGCTTTGATGCGATTGAGAATAAAGGAGCCGAATTTGACGCGTCCTTACACGGTTCCCCTTTATCCCGTCGTTCCGCTAACGGCCTGTTGTATTGGACTAGTTTCATTGGTTTCATTGGCGATATTTAATCAGCGCCTTTGTTTTCTGTATCTTCTTATCATTGGAGTGTGTTATGGGATTTTTAAACTTTGGAATCTTCGAAATCCCGTTGAATAAATTCGTAATTTTTGCTCTTGAATTCAACGTATGGATAAGAAGCAAGTACTTGACTATGTTAAGAAGCATCCGTCGGGAAAAGTCAAAATAGCTATCACAGACATCGACGGGATACTTCGAGGTAAATATATCTCAGTGGAAAAATTCCTGTCGGTTATTGAAGACCATACGGGATTCTGCGATGTTGTTTTTGGGTGGGATGCCAATGATGTTGCATATGACAATGCTTCATATACCGGCTGGCATACCGGTTATCCAGACGCGCCGGTCCGGCTTGATATTTCAACATTCAGAAAGATTCCGTGGGAGAACGACTTGCCGTTTTTTCTGGGTGAACTATTGAATGAGCAAAAGGAGCCATCGCATATCTGCCCTCGTCAACTGGTAAAGAAACTATCGAAGGAAGCCAACGATCTCGGATTTAGCGCTGTGTTCTCGCAGGAGTTTGAGTGGTTCAATTTTTCTGAAACGCCGCATTCTGCTAATCAAAAAAATTTCCGCAACCTCACACCTTTCACGCCAGGTATGTTCGGCTATTCGATCCTTCGCAGCACCTTGCAAAATCCTTTCTTCACTGATCTCTTTGAGCTCCTCAGAAAATTCAGCGTACCGCTTGAAGGATTGCATACCGAAACCGGGCCTGGAGTACTTGAAGCCGCCATCGCGTATGCACCACTCCTTGAGTCTGCCGACCGTGCTGTTCTGTTTAAGTCTGCAGTTAAAGAAATTGCTTATAAGCATGGCGTTATGGCGACGTTCATGGCTAAGATCCACGAAAGTCTGCCGGGATGCGGCGGGCACATACATCAAAGTTTATGGGATCGCGGGCAGAAGAAAAATCTTTTTTACAGCAGCTCCGACAAAAAACATATGAGCGATGAAATGAAATCATATGTTGCTGGCCAATTGTTTTGTCTGCCGCATATCCTTCCCATGTATGCGCCGACTATTAATAGTTACAAAAGACTTGTAGAAGGTGCATGGGCACCAACCACACTAACATGGGCGTTGGATAACAGGACTGTAGCTTTGCGTGTCTTGTCCGGAGGGGCAAAATCGTGTCGGTTGGAGACGAGAGTAGTAGGATCAGACGCGAATCCTTATCTCGCTATGGCTGCAGCGCTAGCATCAGGACTATACGGTATACGTAAGAGGATGAAATTAAAACAACCTGAAACGGCGGGCAACGGTTACCGCGATGTTTCCAACGGAATACTGCCTGCCACGCTTCATGATGCAACTGAACATATGAAAAAATCTGTTGTAGCTAAGGAAATACTGGGGGAAAAGTTTACAGAACATTTCGTTCAGACACGCGAATGGGAATGGAGGCAACATCTTAAATCAGTAACCGACTGGGAATACCGTCGATACTTTGAAATAATTTAGATCATCAACCTGAAGACACTTGCATTAGTATGACCTTTGATAAAATCTATCAATTCAATTTTCCAACGACCATCCGGTTCGGAAAGGACGCCAGCAAAGAGCTTGACGGATATCTTGCCAAGAACAACATCACAAAACCGCTGATAGTAACCGACGGCACGGTTGCACAATTAGATTTTTTCAAATCCCTGGTAAGTGGATTAAAGAAGAAGAACCTTTCTATCGAAGTATTCAGCGACATTCATAAGAATCCGGTGAAGTCAGACGTGTACAAAGGAACCTCCGTTTACGACGAAACGCACCGTGACGCTATTATCGGTATTGGTGGTGGGGCGGCACTGGATGTAGCCAGGGCCATCGTCTTACGTGTAAATCATCGCGAAGATCTCTTTAAGTATGATGACCTCATCGGTGGTGATGTATTTGTCACGAACGATGTGCCGCATTTCATTACTATTCCCACAACGGCGGGGACAGGCAGCGAAGTAGGGCGAAGCGCGATAATTTCCGATGATATCACCCATCAGAAAAAAATTCTATTCGCTCCGAAGCTCCTTGCTAAAATTGTTTTTGCTGACCCTGTCCTAACCATGGAATTGCCGGGGCCAATCACTGCAGCTACCGGAATGGATGCACTGACCCATAATATGGAGGCATATATTGCTAAGATGCCGCATCCTATGTGTGAAGGTATCGCATTACAGGGTATCTCTCTGATCAGCAAATCGCTAGAGAAGGCGGTAAACAAACCAGATCTTGAATCCCGAAGCAATATGCTGATGGCATCGATGATGGGAGCCGTTGCGTTTCAAAAAGGATTGGGCGTGGTTCATTCCTTAGCGCATCCGTTGTCGTCGCTGCTGGATACGCATCACGGCCTGGCGAACGCCGTGAACATTCCGTATGGAATGGATTTTAATATCGAAGGTTTTGAAGAAAAGTTCAGGCAGATCGCGCGTACGCTTGAATTAAAGGAGGAGTCAGGTGGGGCGGTGGTTAAATATCTTTTCGATCTCAATTCCAGCATCAATATTCCTCACCGGCTTAGTGCAATTGGCGTGAAGCGCGAGCACATTGACACCCTTGCTGATCTGGCGATTGCAGACTTTGCACATCCCAACAATCCTAAACCAGTAGCACGCGCTGATTTTAAGATGCTGTACGAAAAAGCACTTTAGAAATGAACAAGGTCGTCATAGGAATTACAGATGGACGATTGTACGAGAACTATGCGGGTTGGATTACACAACCCGGCAATGTCGAGCTCGTGCGTCTCGGTTATCGTTTCGGCAATGCTGAGGAGCTCAAGCGGTGTGATGCACTTTTTATGACTGGCGGCGAAGATGTCCACCCGAAATTCTATAATAAGAATGAATACATCGAGCAATATGGTTTGAGCGATTTCGACGAAAAGAGAGATGAATTCGAAATCGGGTTACTTACCCAGTGGCAATCGTCAAAAATACCACTACTTGGCGTTTGCAGAGGCCTTCAGCTTGTCAATGTTTTCCTGGGTGGTACATTGATTCCTGACCTTCCGTCATTTGGAAAATTCAATCATTCGAGAAAACAAAAAGATCCACGATACCATCCGGTTGAAGTTGATCCTAATAGTCACCTTTATTCGATGGTAAAGACTACTTCGGGTGACGTCTCCAGTATACATCATCAAAGTATCGACAGGATTGCAAGCGGTCTGGTTACTAACGCGATCACAACAGATGGTGTTATTGAGGGAGTTGAGTGGCTGAATCCAATGGGGAAAACTTCAATATTACTTGTGCAATGGCATCCTGAAGCTATCACCGACAAGGACAGTCCATTCACCAAAAACATCCGAGAACATTTTATCAAACTCATACAGTGAATTATTAATTATGCGCATTATCAATCCCGCGACGGAAGAGACTATTAAAGATTTAATCCAAGATACCGAGGGTACGTTGCAATTAAAGTATAAATCGCTTCGCACTGCTCTTGCTGGCTGGCAGCAACAGCCGCTCAATGAACGGGTCAGGTGTATAGTCAGGTTTTCAGACCTGCTCAAAACAAACATTGAGGAGTTGTCACAGGTGTTGACGTCGGAAGTCGGCAAGCCTTTGCCACAATCACGCAACGAGGTCAACGGAGCAATAGCACGTATAAGCTGGCTCACAACAAACGCCGAAAAATATCTTTCAGACGAAATAATGAACGCCGATGAGAATCTCATTGAACGTATCAGTTACGAACCTCTGGGAGTTGTGTGCAATATTTCTGCGTGGAACTATCCTTATCTCGTCGGTATTAACGTTTTTGTTCCGGCACTCATGGCTGGTAATACCGTGCTTTATAAACCGTCCGAGCACTCCACACTTACGGGGCTTGAAATTCAAAAACTACTTTATGCCTCCGGTGTTCCCTCGGATGCATTTCAGGTTGCCATCGGTGCAAAAGATGTTGGCGAGGCATTACTTAACCTGCCTTTTGACGGATATTTTTTTACAGGATCTTATAAAACGGGCAAGCACATTTACAACAGAGTGTCGTCAAAGATGGTACCATGCCAGCTTGAACTGGGTGGTAAAGATCCGCTGTACGTATGCGACGACAATACTGACATTAAATCAGTGGCTGCTGGCACAGCAGACGGCGCGTTTTACAATAACGGACAAAGTTGTTGTGCGGTTGAGCGCATTTACGTCCATGAAAAGGTATATGACAAATACGTCGACGAGTTTGTCAAAGAGGTAAAATCTTACAAGGTTGGTAAGCCAACACAAGAAGGGGTTTACATTGGACCCTTGTGCAGAAAAGCGCAGGTAGAATTTCTTCAGGGGCAGGTGAACGATGCTATCAAGAAAGGCGGACTGGTTGTTACCGGCGGCCATGCAATTCCCGGCAAGGGATACTTTTTTGAACCTACCGTGATCCTGAATGCAACCCATAGTATGGACGTTGTTCGGGCTGAGTCCTTTGGCCCTATAATCGCGATTATAAAAGTGAAGGATGACGAAGAAGCAGTGAAAATGATGCAGGATTCCGAATATGGTCTGACGGCAGCTGTCTACAGCTCCAGCCAGCGTCGAGCAGAAGACATATTAAAACGCATAAACGCAGGAACCGGATATTGGAATTGTTGTGATCGCGTTAGTGCTGCGCTTCCGTGGAGTGGAAGGAATCATTCTGGTTTTGGAGCAACGCTCTCTCACACTGGTTTGAGAGCATTTACAAGGCCCAAAGCTTATCACTTGAAAAAATGAAACTTATGGGCAAAGCTACCTGGCTTTCACATGTGTGCTCACCGGGTGAGCCAAAGGCTTTATAAATGCAGGGTCACGACGATCACAAAGGAGGCACA
>DATHIE010000296.1:0-8662 GCA_035316905.1 Chryseolinea sp.
CTGGCGAAGGGATACAATTCCATAGAAATGTCAATGATCACTCACGATCCCCGCGGCAGTCATCCACCTTTCAATGGTGATGGCGATCTTCCTTTCCTGAAACAATTGGACGGTTCACCCTGGAATGGATCATTGGTATACAAAGACATCGAGACCCAAGCACCAGACCTGACCTCGCCCAATGAAAAATACTGGAAATATCTTGACACGTTCCTTTTGTATTGTGAATCAAAGGGAATCCTCGTTTTTGCTTTTCCGGCGTACGTGGGATACGTTGGAACGGACCAGGGCTGGATGGAAGAACTCATTGCCAACGGCCAAAAAAGATGTGAAGCATATGGAGCATGGGTCGCGAATCGTTATAAGAACCACAAGAACATTGTTTGGATGCTGTTGGGGGACATGGGCTACTATACTATTTCCCAGCGAAATGTTGAAGCCGCATTAATTCGCGGACTCAAAAGCGTGCCAGGCCAACAATCAATTTTTTACAGCAGTGAAGCCAGCGCTGGACAAAATAGTACTGACGCAAAAGACTTTGGAAAAGACATAACCCTCAATGGTACATATGATTGGGGATACAGAAGCATCGCGGCGTTGGGCAGACGTGCATACGCCTACTCGCCAACGACACCTGCCTTCCTTCTGGAAGAACCTTATGACGAAGAAGGCCCGGATGGAAATAGCGTCAATCCAAACGCTATCCAGCCGGTTCGCAGATATCAATGGTGGGGATGGCTTAGCACTATTGGTGGCTACGCAGCGGGCAATGGATACATCTGGCCGTTCGTAGATCCATGGAAAAAACATCTTGATACACCCGGTGCAATTGACATGAAAAACCTCAATGGTTTTATCCGCTCTATCAATTGGTGGGAACTTGTACCGTCCGGGCTGGGCGGCATGAGGAACCTTATCACGTCGGGTGGCGGATCAGATACTACCACTACCTTTGTTGCTGCCGCTGCCAACCCATCAGGATCCCTGCTGGTTGCTTATCTTCCGCCGTCTCACGATAAGATGATCACCCTAAATACCAGTGGAATGAGTAAACAATTGTCGGCGTCCTGGTTTGATCCAACAAGTGGCACATACACCCTAATAAAAGGATCTCCTTTTGCTAACACAGGCGAACTCAAGTTTGTCCAGGAAACCACTAACAGCCGTGGCGAAAAAGACTGGGTCCTCGTTCTTTCATCGGCAAAACAATAACACAGTCCAATTGAATTTCTTATGTAAGTGGACGCAGGTATCTGATGGATAATTTTTAACTTCGGAAACACCCGGTCTTCGGACGTAGGAATACAACAATGGCTAATTCGATCAAGAATATTTCTCTTCTGCATATCCTCTTTATCCTCCTGCTCCTTTCCGGTTGCAAGAAAGAAGCATCGACGAATCTGAACGATCCGCTTTCAACGTTTGAGATCGAAGATGGATTTAAAATAGAGCTGATAGCATCCGAGCCACTTATCGGTGATCCAGTCGATATGGAGATCGATGAAACCGGCACACTTTACATTGTCGAGATGCCAGGCTATCCACTCGACAAAAGTGGAAGCGGCAAAATTAAAGTACTGAGCGATACTGATGGTGACGGGCGAATGGATAAGAGTACTGTCTTTGCCGAGAACCTGATCCTCCCCAACAGCGTGATGCGATGGAAGAATGGTATCATGGTAACGGACGCGCCAAACGTTTTCTATTTTGAAGATGGAGATGGAGACGGAAAGGCTGAGATCAGAGACACGCTACTTACTGGTTTTGCTCTCTCTAATCCACAGCATAATCTCAACAGTCCCGTTCTTGGCATTGACAATTGGATCTATCTCGCCCATGAGGAAGCAGTGACCACCGAAACCTATCAAAAAGAGTTCGGTGATCCCGGTAAAGAGATATTCTTCCCCGACAACCCTTCCTCCCCACGACTGGATATAAATGCCGGTGGAAGGGCGGTCCGGTTCAGACCTGATCAACATATTGTTGAAATGACATCCAGTGCTTCACAGTTCGGTCACGCGTTTGATACATGGGGACATCACTTCGAAGTCGGAAATTCCAATCACATTTACCAGGAAGTAATAGCACAATCCTATTTAAGTCGCAATCCGCATTTGCCCATCTCCGATGCAACGGAGCACCTATCTGATCATATGCCAGCATCTGAAGTATTTTCGATAACCCAAAATCCAGAGCATCAACTGCTGACCGATGTCGGAGTAATTACCTCTGCGTGCGGACTTACAACTTATCTCGGCGGATTGTTTCCGGCGCCGTATGATAACGCCACATTTGTTGCGGAACCGGTGAATAATCTCCTGCACGTAGATCTTCTCACTGATCATGGCGCAATCTTTCAGGCCAAGAGGATGCATTCAAATAAAGAGTTTCTTGCTTCTACAGATTTTCGCTTCCGCCCTGTAAATACATATGTCGGTCCCGACGGAGCACTTTACGTGGTTGATTACTACCGCCAGATCATTGAGCATCCGGAGTGGATGGGTGATGAAGTGGTCAAGTCCGGTGAGCTCTACAACGATAGGGATAAAGGTCGCATCTATCGTATTACACCAACCGATGCACCTTCGGCTCAATGGACTAAGGGACTTGACCTTGGAAAAGCTACAAATGAACAACTGGTGGAAAAACTAGCTGACAAGAATATCTGGTGGAGGCTGAACGCACAACGATTGCTAATCGATCGGGCTCTTTTGGACAACTCATCTGTTGCTGCACTTACAAAAATGACACAAAACTCCGCATCATCTGTGGGTCGCCTTCATGCCTTGTGGACGCTGGAGGCTTTGAGCGAGCTCAAGAAAGAGCATATCGAAGCAGCGCTTAGAGATCCGGTCGCCGGCATTCGTGAAAACGCAATTCGCCTTGCTGAACTTCATCTTTCAGAATTCAAAGACGCTCAACCTTTACTGAAATTACAGGACGATGCCGATCCGAAGGTGAGATTCCAATTGTTGTGCACATTAGGATCCGTCAAGAGTGCTGAGGCCGAACAAGCTCGTCATAAACTTTTGCTTCGTGATGTCAGTGATCAGTGGGTCCAGGTCGCTGCGATGACTGTACCATCTTCAGAAACAGCTTCGCTGCTGAAATTTGTACTCAGCAATTACAAAGAGGGAAACACTGATTTTGCGTCTCTGGTCAAAAGGTTGACGACAATGGTTGGATCAATTGGTGAGCCCAATGCAATTCATCAGCTGATCCAAAAAGCCGCAGTGACCGATTCAAAAGTTACATGGCAACCTTCTGCTCTGGAGGGCCTTGCGGAAGGTATACAAAACGACAAAGAAGCCCTTAAACTTTCGCCTGCCGGCCAAACCCTGCTTCTGAAGACCTTCTTTGAAAGTGCGGCGGGCACAATGCGAAAAGCATCGCTTCACCTGTTAATTGAAACACGACAAAACAAAGGCATTGATGACTCCTACATGAAGAGAGCATTAGCCATTGTAAATGATCATGCTGAACAGGAGGATAAAAGAGCCGACGCTGTAGATTTTCTAGCCCTTGGCAATCCGGCCGACCACATTGTTTTGCTTAAGAAATTGATTATCCCTACTGAACAACTTTCGGTGCAGCTTGCGTCGCTGCGGACTATGAGCACAATAAAAGACACGGCGGTTTTCGGTTATTTGATAAGACAATGGCCCAACCTCACTCCTGACTTAAGAGATCCGGCGGTCAGAACGTTCCTTGCGGATGACGAACGTATAGCGATGTTGTTGCATGCCCTCGAAAGCGGACGTATCCAAACCAGTGAAGTGAGCTGGGGCCGTAAAGTGAGACTGATGGTAAATTCGAACGAAACACTTCGCAACAAGGCGCGCCAACTGTTCACTAAAACGAATGACGAAGAAATAAACCGTGCCTACAAGGGAGCACTCGAAACGCAAGGAGATGCCATAAAAGGAAAGAATGTTTACCAACAACAGTGTGCTCTGTGTCACCAGGTACGAGGAAAAATTGGTGTAACTCTTGGGCCAGACCTGGGAACAATCCATAATTGGTCGAAGGAAGCTATCATGGCAAATATCCTGGCTCCGAATCAATCAATAAGTAGTGGGTACGAACTTTGGGAAGTGGTGCTAAACAATGGAGAGTCATTTCAGGGAATTATAGCAAGTGAAACTCCGGGCGCGATAACCTTGCGTAATCTTGGTAGTGCGGAGAAAACGGTCAGACGTGAAGACATAAAGTCGTTAAAGGCGTTATCTATGTCGATCATGACTGAAGGACTGGAGAAACAAATAAGTGTGGACGATATGGCGGACTTACTGACGTTTTTGAAGAGCAGTGAGCAATGATCAATTAATGATCAATGAGGAATGAGGAATGAGGAATGAGGAATTGTGTGGGTGTGAGAGTGTTAACCGCAAGGGCGCGGAGATTTGGCGGAGAGGATAATGAATCAATGGGAACATATGAAAGAAATGAAAATCAAGACAGCATTAGTGGTTGTTGGCGCTTTTCTGGCGGCGAATGTATTGGGGCAGACAGCGACTCCGATTAAATGGCCCGACGGGAAACGAGTGGCAGTGAGTCTCAGCTTCGACGACGGACGGCTGACCCAGGTGGACAAAGGCATAGCGCTTTTGGACAAGTACAATGTGAAGGCTACATTTTACCTTATGCCTAGTTCCCTCAAGGAACGGCTCGAAGGATGGAAGAAAGCCGCTGGTAACGGTCATGAGATCGGCAATCATTCTTTGAACCATGCCTGTTCCGGTAATTTTGAATGGTCGCGACACAAGGCGATAGAAAACTATAGTCTGGAACAGATGCGCAATGAGCTCATAGACGCAAACAAGCAAATAGAATCGTTACTGGGAGTAAAGTCAGAAGTATTTGCATATCCCTGTGGACAAACATTTGTTGGTCGCGGCGTAAACACAAAGAGTTATGTTCCAATTGTATCTGAACTATTTATCTGTGGACGTGGATGGATGGATGAAGCTGCCAATGATCCAACCTACTGCGACTTTGCACAATTAACAGGTGTGGAAATGGATGGGAAAGATTTTGAGCAGATCAAAGCCCTTATCGAGACCGCAAGACAACATAATTATTGGCTGGTACTCGCAGGCCACGAAATGAATGAGTCGGGCAATCAAACAACACGATTGACCATGTTGACGAAGCTAATCGACTATGCCCAGGATCCCGCAAACGGAATTTGGCTTGCGCCTGTTGGAACCGTTGCGAAATACGTGCAGAAAAATAAGCACTAGCATCTTTTGCGGTCTTTGCGAGTTATCTTCGCGGTCTTTGCGTGAAATGCATTTGAGTTTTGCACACACCTGTTTCAAATGCAGGTTCACGCAAAGGCCCCAAAGATTAACAGCCAAGGTCGCAAAGAATGCCCTGTCGGCGAATTTCATTTGTCATTGCTGTACCGATGTCATAAATTCCGATATCCATTAGATCCTAACCCTCTCATCGTATGGAATACATAACAAAATACAGCGACCAATTTGCTACCTGGATCATGACTTATGGCACAAAGCTTCTTGGTGCTATCATCGTTTTTATTGTTGGCTTATACGTAACCAATTGGCTTTCGCGTGCAATTTCGCGTGGAATGTCGCGACGACATTTTGACGTTTCGCTGCAATCATTTCTTAGCAGCATGATCGGCGTAGGTTTGAAAGTGTTGTTGCTTATAACGGTCGCCGGAATGCTTGGAATTCAAACCACCTCGTTTGTGGCGATCATCGGTGCGATGGGTCTGGCTGTAGGACTCGCATTGCAGGGATCCCTCGCCAATTTCGCAGGAGGAGTGCTTATGCTGGTATTCAAGCCCTTTAAGGTTGGTGACCTCATTGAATCGCAGGGACAAACCGGTGTAGTCCAGGAGATACAGATCTTTAATACCATTCTACTTACTGCGGATCTTAAAACAATTATCCTCGCAAACGGAGCCGTATCAAACGGTACAATCATCAACTACTCAAAGCACGGAAACTTGCGCGTCGATATAGGCCTGGCCGTCTCACCCGAAAATGACTTCCAAAAAGTAAAAAAAGTAGTGGAAGAGGTTATGGCGTCTCATAGCAAAGTACTTAAAGACCCTAAACCAACTGTCACCATCCAAAAGATGGGCGATGGAATGGTATCGCTGTCAATCAGGCCCTTTGCTTTGCAAGCGGATTATTGGGATGTGTACTATGAACTTCAGGAAAATCTGAAAACAGCTTTTGAGAAAAATGACATATCCGCACCGATACCCAAGCAGATACAAATAACCAAATAGACCTTTGAATCTAACACGAAATGTACATTCTAAAAAAATCAATTTCAATTGTATTAGTGGCATTGTCCATTCAACTATGCGCACAGCCAGATCGTATCAAAAGTATCTTTCCGGAAGGCACGCAATTCCTGCAAAATATTCCCTATGCCAGTGATACCTTAAAAAAACATTTGCTGGATATTTACCTTCCCAAAGACGTAAAACCAAATACTCCAGTAGTGATCTGGGTGCACGGCGGTGCATGGATGCTCAACGACAAATATGCCGACATGGGCTACATGTCCAACACTATAAGGTCGATACTCGAAAAGGGATATGTATTAGCTTCTATCGATTACCGTCATAGCACTACGGCAATCTTCCCCGCTCAAATCCAGGATTGTTACCAAGCGCTTGAGTTTTTGCACAACAACGCCTCAAAGTATAAACTAGACAAGAACAAGTTTGTCCTTTTCGGATTTTCCGCAGGCGGACATCTCGCTTCGTTGCTTGCGTTGTCGATCAATAACAATGTATCTGAATTCTATCCACAGAAAAAGAAAACCAATTTCAAGATCAAAGCGGTCATGGATTTTTATGGCCCTTCAGATTTTTTGTCAATGACAGCAATGGGCGATCCGGAAATGAAAGGAGATCCAATATCGACACTGTTGGGAAGCACGCCAATTAAACGCCCCGACATCAGCAAACTTGCAAGTCCAAGTAATTATGTTGACAAAGATGATCCACCGTTCATCATTGTGCATGGCGAAAAGGATGAATCAGTCCCTTATCAACAATCGGTGTTACTTCAGTCGTATCTTAACCTGGCGGGAGTGAAGAACCAGTTGATAGTGGTAAAAGGAGCTCCGCACTTCGGAGCCATGTTTGACACAGACGAAATAAGGACAAAGGTTCTTGAGTTTTTGGCCCTTAATTTTAAATAATTGCGTGAAGGATGGAAGCGGAAAGCCGCAGCGAATTGAGGATCCCGATAAATATCGGGACGGATAGCCTGCCCCAATCGTCATCGAAAGCCGACTGTGCTACTTATAAAATACAACGTTGCACGACGGATTGCTATCCTTAAACTTTTCAATGGTCTTGCTTGAAACACGCGTGTTGTAACACTTCACTGTCTTGAGTGGCATGCCAAAGATGGCATCCATACTCTTGACGCTGGTATTTGAAAAATCAATTGATTCAAGGAACAGCTCTTCAACGGGCGTAAGACTACTAACCTGGGTTCCCGAACAATTAAATACCTTAAGATTTTCCAGTGTACGAATCGGTTTCAGTTCCTCTACAGGCGTGTTGGAGATGTCAAGATCTTCCAGCGAAGTCATCGAACTTAACGGCGCCAGGTCACGAATCGGACTATTCGTCGCATGCAGAGATTTCAACGACTTAATAAGGGTCAGCGGTGATACATCACCAATTCCCGTTCCTGAAAAATCCAACTCTTTGATCCGCACAAACGGAGCTAATGATGTCAGATCATTGACTGGTGCATCCTTGAAATGGATCGTCTCCAATTCAATGAGGCGGTGCAAATCCTCGCTTCGCGTCTGAGCTCGAATCGGTACCTGCGTTTGAAATACCTGCTTCCACGCGTCAGGTAAATCATTCCACCATTTTTCCAATGTGTTTGTCTTGTACACTACAAGACAATTCGGCCGCTTTTGTAAGAAGTCTTGCACTAACAGATTGTCGATCGCAGTTTCATCTGCAAAAACTCTTTCGAGTGCCGGGAGATTGGTTAAAGCGTCCAGGTTCTGAATATCGGAGTTATCCGCATTCAACATGCTCAGCTTTGACATGTGACTCACAGGTGAAATATCCGCCACGCTCGTATTGCTTACATCAAGAACTCTGATTTCGCGATGATCCTTTAATGGCGTCAGATCTTTTATTGACGTTTTGCCGGCCACTACTGTTCTTAACTTCGGCAACTTTTTAAGCGGTTCGAGATCCAGCACGGCTGCATTGTCACTAACATTAATAGAATCGATGTTCGTGACTTTCGCAAGTTCTTCTTTTGTAGGATTGATCTGAATTTTTGCCGTGGTGCTCAAGACCGTCTTCCAGGCTGCAGGAAGACTATTCCACCATCCCCGTAGGTCTTCTGAATCAAAGATCACCAACACGTTGGGATTGGACGCCATGAATTCATCAGCGAGACTTCGGTTCACGACCGTATGATCACAGTAAACGCGTTCGAGTTTTTTTAGATCTCCTAGCGCAATCAGACTTGAAAAGGTAGTGTAGTTCACGCTAAGGACCTTTAATGCCTCAAGATTTCTAACGGAGGAAATATCATTGAACTTCGTACTGTCCAGATCGAGTGACACTAGGGACTTTAGACTGGACAACGGCGCAAGGTCAACCGTTCCGGTACGGGACAGATTTAATTCTTCC
>DATHIE010000297.1:0-9786 GCA_035316905.1 Chryseolinea sp.
AAGGAAAGTTTTCCAAGGTTAGGTTCAATATGGGTTTTGAAAACAAATAGTACGCACGGCTTTGACTGGTCAAAGGCGATTTCTTTTCCTTCTGATGTATACTCGGATTTCGCATCAAGCGGTGACGGTGCAACATTGTCAATGAATCCCATCATACGCCCGCTTCCCATGTTTTTCTTTGCCGACGTCACGAACACCGGAAATACATCATGATGTATCATTCCTAGCCGTAGCCCTTCCTGCATTTCATCTTCATCCAGCGTTCCCTTTTCAAAATATTTTTCCATGAGCTGCTCATCGTTCTCGGCTGCTCTTTCAACCAGTTCGTTATGGAGGCGGTCGGCTCTTTCTTTTTCAGAAGCTGGAATAGGTAACTTTTCAGGTTTTCCCCCCTCGATGGGAAACTTATACATCACCATTTTCAGCACATCGATAATGGTATTGAAATTTTCACCCTGGTTAACGGGATATTGCATTTGCACAACAGCATTGCCGAACCTGTCCTTTAACGATTGGTATGCTTTATCAAAATCTGATTTTGGGTGATCGACCTGATTGATGGCAAAGATCAACGGCTTTTGAAACTGATCGATGTAATCCCAGATAAGTTCTGTTCCGACCTCAACGCCGTGTTGTGCATTGACAACCATAACGCAGGTGTCTGCTACCCGTACAGATGAGATCATTTCGCCCACGAAATCATCAAACCCCGGAGTGTCAATAATATTTATCTTGTAATCACGCCATTCGGTGTGCATCGAGGAGGCAAACACAGAATTCCCGCGTTCCTGTTCAATCTCGTGAAAGTCGGATACCGTATTTTTCCCTTCGATAGTACCCCTTCGGTGAACAATGCCGGCTTCAAATACCATGTCTTCGGCCAGCAGGGTTTTGCCGGCCTTTGGCGCCCCCAGCAGAACAATGTTCTTAATTCGTTTTTCGTCGTAGATCTTCATGTGCGTATGGTTTGGTCGTCACATGGAATGCCCCTCAGAACAAGATGCAGATGATAATCCCTTACATCAAATGAGCATTTCATAAGGCGAGGGTTAAGAAATGATTTAACTTGGTAGGAAATTGAAATGAATATAGGCTAAAAAGCGTAAAGCCAAAAGCAAAAAGTCACGGAAGAATCGGCAATTTCTTTTCTATATTTCGTTTCCTTTTACTAGCGAATGATTTTATCAGGAACATCTTTTAACAAAAAATCATGAAAAAAATCGTTTTTCTCCTTCTAACCCTTTCCGTACTCAGCGGAAGGGCGCAAAATTTTGAAGGCGTCATAACCTGGAAAATCTCCATGGAAATCACCGACCCGCAAATGAAAGCGCAAATGGCGGAAACTCAGAAAAAAATGAACGATCCGGCCACGCAGACGCAGATGAAAGAAATGGAGGAAAGGATGAACGATCCTGAGTTCAAGGCCATGATGGAATCCAATCCCCAACTAAAAGCTCAGATGGAGGTGGCCATGAAAATGATGAAGGGCGGAGAAGCGAATAGCATGATGCCGTCGAAGATGGTTGTAAAGTTAAAAAACGAAAATGCGGTGATGCTAATGGATGGAATGATGAAGGTGGAGACGTTGTACTTAAAGGGTAAAAATTCTTCCTATAAAATTAATCGGGAGGCAAAGACGTATTCGGCACTTCCAGCGCATACGGATGATCCCAATAATAAGGTGGATATTAAAGTCACCAAGACTGGTGAAACGGCCAAAGTATTAGAATACCCCTGTAGCAAATATACTGTAGACGTTACCTCGAAAGGGAATACCATTACCTACTTTGTTTGGACAACGACAGCCCTTAAGGATATTGATTTAAAGAGCCTCGCCCGTTCAAGGATGGGTAATCAGGAAACTAACTTTTACGAGAAGCTCGATGGTGTTCCCTTAAAAACGGAGATGACAACACCACAAGGCAAGATGACGATGGAGGTTGCTGAAATAAAAAAGCAGTCGTTGCCGTCGTCGGAGTTTGAAATCCCTTCTGGCTTTAAAGAAGTACCCTACTCGGTCTATTAATGATCAAACCGTCGGTTGCTTAACGACAAAACATTAGAAGTACAAAGCTGTTAATAACCCAGCACCTTCAACATGCTGGTGCTTGTTTGTTCTGGCGCAAAAAGCTTAGTGGAGATCATGCCGTCTTCATCACGGTCAATTAGAACGTGTTTAGGTGCCGGTATAAGGCAATGTTGTATCCCGCCATATCCACCTAATGACTCCTGATACGCTCCGGTATGGAAGAATCCGATGTAAAGCGGCTCCTCATCCGTGATCATTGGAAGGAACACTTCACC
This sequence comes from Chryseolinea sp., assembly GCA_035316905.1. Taxonomy (GTDB): domain Bacteria; phylum Bacteroidota; class Bacteroidia; order Cytophagales; family Cyclobacteriaceae; genus Chryseolinea. Next base: position 2,305 of record DATHIE010000297.1, read on the forward strand.
GGTGTGGGCTTCAGAATTATAGTAGTCCATGCTATCGCATGTCAGCCCGCCAATGTTCACCTTATGATACGGATCATCCCACTTGTTTAACGCCAGGAGAATATACTTTTGGTTTAGGCCCCATGCGTCAGGAAGGTGTGTAATGAATGATCCGTCGATCATGTACCATAGTTCCTTATCATTTTGCAGTTTTTGATCGACAAGTGAATAAAGCACTGCGCCGCTTTCGCCAACGGTGTAGCTTCCGAATTCGGTGAAAATGTTGGGCACTGGAACATTGTTCTTATCGCAGATCCATTTGATGTTCTCAACGATCTGCTCGATCATGTATTTGTAGTCGTAGTGAAACGTCAGCGAAGTTTTGATTGGGAAACCCCCTCCGATGTCGATCGAATCCAGCGTTGGACAGATCTTTCTTAGTTCGCAATACTTGAAAATGAAACGGCTCAATTCGCTCCAGTAATAGGCCGTATCCTTGATTCCTGTATTGATAAAGAAGTGCAACATCTTAAGAGTTGCCTTGCCTCCGTTTTCGATCTTTTCCTTGTAAAAGCTATTGATGTCACTGTATCGTATACCAAGCCTAGAGGTATAGAATTCAAATTTAGGTTCCTCATCCGCAGCGACGCGGATACCCACCTTAAAAGGAGTCTTTACATTCTCTTCGTAAAAGTCAATTTCTCCGAGATTATCGAGGATTGGTACACAATTTTCAAAGCCGTCGTTCAGCAGCTCGCTGATGTATTGGCGGTATCGGGGCATCTTAAAGCCGTTGCAAAGGATATGTGTGTCCTTCGAGATCTTTCCCTTTTCAAAAAGCGATCGCACAATCGGAATATCGAATGCGGACGACGTCTCAATGTGCACGTCCTCATTTTTCAGTGCTTCCTGCATGATGAAAGAAAAGTGCGACGACTTCGTGCAATAACAGTACGTATACTTGCCATTGTACTTGAATCGTTCCATGGCACTCTTAAAAGTGGCCTGGACAAATCTGATATTTTCGCTGATCCTGGGGAGGTAGGTTAGTTTTAGAGGCGTTCCGTACTCTTTTATTATATCCATCAACGGAACGTCGTTGAACAGTAACTCGTGGTCGCGGACCTTAAATTCTTTTTGGGGAAACTCGAAAGTTTGCTCAATAAGCTCGCGGTAACTCTTCATTTAGCCCTTTAGTGTTAATCGTTGTCGGTTAACCGTGAAAATCCAAAACATAAATATTCCCAATTCCTTCAGTTTTCCGATCAACAGTCATGTTTAACGATTAACCTCTAAGCCTGAAGAGGTGCAATATTCTGATAATTTTGCCATCTTTGCAATACATTCAGAACACGTGGTAGATCGTTTTTCCAGCATATTTCCCCGACTCCCGATCCTTATCGAGACCGGGATGAGAGCTCTGCCTGACCTCTAAGGCGACGGACAATTCTTTGTCTGTCTGTGCGATTGCCACCATTCTTTATAACCATTAATTTTTTTGTCCTGTGAAAGAGCTGAAGATCATCGAAGTGAAGTCTGAGATCGGTGCCGGAACCCGAGGTGCAAGCCTTGGAGTGGAAGCAATTAAAATTGCGAGTCTGGATTTGAATTCTGACTTCTTCAAACAATTTGATTCCGTAGAGGTTGAAAATGTGAACGAACTCCTGTTTGACGGCGCCAAACACTCCTATGCGAAATTTATTGACGGAGTGATGATTATGGAGGAGCGGGTTTGTCTTGAGGTGTACGAAACTATCTGGGAAGAGTATTTTCCCATAATAATAGCAGGGGATCACAGCACTGCTTACGGAACGATTGCCGGAATAAAAAAAGCAGACCCCAAAATAAGGTTAGGCGTGGTCTGGATCGACGCCCACGCGGATTTTCATACTCCCTTCACTACGCCTTCCGGCAACATGCATGGTATGGCTCTTGCGATGGCCTGCGGCATAGATAATCTGGAGTGTAAAGTAAATGATCCCCGCGGTGAAACGCTCGATTATTGGGAGCAGATCAAAAATGTTGGTCTGCCGGGCCCGAAAATATATCCTGAAGACATTGTTTACATCGCTGTCCGCGACCTGGAGAAGCCCGAGAACTATCTAGTCAACAAATACAACGTCAACTTTATCGAAACGGAAGATGTGAAGAAGGCGGGCGCTGCGAAAATTGCCGAGAAAGCGCTGCAGATGCTTGACCATTGTGACATGATCTATGTCTCATTTGACGTCGACTCTTTGGATTCCCGGATTTCGACCGGAACTGGAACTCCCGTGCCGAATGGCCTTACCGTTGAAGAAGCCAGGATCCTGAATGCGGAACTGGCCAAAAGCCCTAAGGTTTGCGCCTGGGAAATTGTGGAAGTGAACCCCACGCTCGACACGGAAAATAGAATGGCAGAAAGCGCTTTTGAAATTCTTGAGGCAACGGCAAAATCAATTGTGAATAGGCCTGTGCTTGCAGAGTAATTGAGGCTATTTTGTTTTTCCCACTAACGCCGATTTCTCCATCAATACTATAAAGTCCTGGAACGAAGTCATAAAATTCCCGCGAATGAACGGGTCTGCAAACAATCTGGGTATACCTATAGGTTTTGATAATACCTTGTACGTTACTTTGACTTTAGTGGGACTTACCTGCTCCATCGTCCAGCTTCCGCTCAAGTGAATCCGGTTCACTCCTTCCCGCTCAGGGGCAAGCGTTTTGTTCACTCTCGATTCGAAAGATATCGTCACCGTCTTTCCAGCTTGATAACGTGCAACTTTATATTCCATGAAATGATCCTGGTCGCTCATAGGCCAGGGAATGTCGTGATATGAATACTCGTGCCATGTCGACGTATCGCGAGAAGGATATACTTTGAACTCAGCAATACTGCTTTGCCACTGCGGTGCTCTTTTGTCATCTTTCACTAGTCGCAATCCTTCAGTCACTGTGTTATTATAATAGAACACTCCTTTCACCTCGCGAGATTTTACTGGAGGATTCGACGCGGGATAGGTAATCCATTTTTCGTAAAGACATACAGTCCCTTCTTTTTTCACAAGGGTGTATTCGTCTTTCTTCTGGGCCCACGCGGAAATTGTGGAAAAGAGAGTTCCAATTGAAAACAGCGTAATGAAGTGAATATGAGTCATTCGTTGCTTACCTTTTAAAAGACTAAAGATCGACATTCAAGGTTGCTTATCCCATTTTGTAACAACATGGTTCGTGAATAAAAATACTCCTTAATCTTCGTCCTTTTTCCTTAATTTCGCCCGGAAAATGAGTTTTAACGTCAATCAGTAGATATCATGAGACAAAACAAACTTATCTCATCCTTCATCGAAAAGCATTTTTTGCATTTTAATGCCGCCGCCCTGGTGGATGCAGCCCAGGCCTATAAAACACATATTGCTGCTGGCAAGAAGATGATGGTGACCCTGGCTGGAGCGATGAGTACAGGTGAACTCGGTATCAGCTTTGCGGAAATGATCCGCCAAAATAAAGTACATATCATCTCATGTACAGGTGCTAACCTTGAAGAGGATATTATGAACCTGGTTGCTCATTCTCATTATAGAAGGATTCCTAACTACCGCGACCTTACTCCTGAACAGGAGTGGGACCTTCTTCAGAAACACCTCAACCGTGTAACGGATACGTGTATACCCGAAGAAGAAGCGTTCCGAAAACTTCAAAAGCATTTATACAAGGTGTGGAAAGACGCGGAGGACAAAGGCGAAAGATTATTTCCTCATGAATTTATGTTTCGCATGCTGAACAGCGGCGAACTCAAAGAATACTATGAGATCGATCCAAAGAATTCCTGGATGATCGCTGCCGCGGAACGTAATCTTCCAATGGTGGTTCCTGGGTGGGAAGATTCAACGATGGGTAACATATTCGCTTCGTACGTGTATTCCGGCGAGCTGAAAGCGTCAACCATGAAAAGTGGTATTGAATACATGGCGTGGTTGGCAGATTGGTACATTAAGAATTCAGGCAAGGATGGAATAGGGTTCTTTCAAATTGGCGGCGGTATCGCGGGTGACTTCCCGATTTGTGTCGTCCCTATGCTTCACCAGGATCTTGAAATGGATAACATTCCCTACTGGAGTTATTTTTGCCAGATAAGCGATTCGACAACCAGCTATGGTTCATATTCCGGCGCGGTACCGAATGAGAAAATCACCTGGGGAAAACTTAGTATCGAGACTCCCAAGTTTATCATAGAAAGTGACGCGACAATCGTAGCGCCATTAATGTTTGCATATATAATGGAGTGGTGATTCTGTATTAAAATTCAACTTCGCCACATGAGAAGAGCTAATGCTTTGGTTGTGCGGTAGCGTTGATGCAATCAATCCAGCAGAAAAATTATTTACGCGTTGATAGCTTATTCATGAGTCTTGATCACACTTTACGTTTGGAAATCCAGAAGGCGGTTTCTTCTTTATTTAGCCAATCCGTTGACAACTTACAGTTACAACCCACGAACCAGGAGTTTGAAGGGTCGCATACGCTTGTTTGTTTCCCACTGACAAAGATCTCTAAGAAAGCTCCTGAGGAAACCGCGCAAATGGTAGGCGAGCACCTTGTTCAAAATACCAGCCTTGTTGAGCGATTCAACGTTGTGAAAGGGTTTCTGAATCTGGTATTAAGAGACAAGGTATGGCTCCGGGCATTTGAGGAGATTTGGTTGAATTCGAATTATGGTCAGTTGCCTTCGAACGGCCAGGAGTTCATGGTTGAATATTCATCTCCAAATACTAATAAGCCATTACACCTCGGACACTTGAGGAATAACTTTTTAGGTTTCAGCGTTGCGGAGATTTACAAAGCAAATGGTTACAAAGTCCATAAAGTCCAGATCATTAACGATAGGGGTATACACATTTGTAAATCTATGGCTGCGTGGAAACTCTTCGGCAACGGAGAGACACCACAAGGAAGCGGTATCAAGGGAGATCATTTGGTTGGGAAATACTACGTCATTTTTGACAGGAAGTACAAAGAACAGATTGCCGAACTTATGGCGAAGGGTTTGTCCGAAGAAGAGGCAGGCAAACAGGCTCCGATAATGCTGCTGGCTGTCGACATGCTGCGCAAGTGGGAGCAAAAGGATGCAGACATAGTAGAGCTCTGGAGAATGATGAACTCATGGGTATACGATGGTTTTAGTGGAACCTATTCCCGAATGGGTGTAGACTTCGAAAAACTCTACTACGAATCGGATACGTATCTGCTTGGTAAGGAAGAAGTGTTAAAGGGGGTTGAAAGCGGAGTGTTCTTTAAAAAAGACGACGGATCAATATGGGTGGACCTTACCTCTGATGGATTAGATCAAAAGGTATTGTTGCGTTCGGACGGAACTTCTGTTTACATGACGCAGGATATCGGTACGGCTATACTTCGTTTTAAGGACTTTCCAAAGATCGTCGGACAGATCTATACAGTGGGCAATGAACAGGAGTATCATTTTAAGGTGTTGTTCCTCATCCTTAAGAAGCTGGGCTTTGAATGGGCGAAGAGTTGTTTCCATTTGTCCTATGGGATGGTAGATCTTCCCACCGGCAAAATGAAGTCGAGAGAAGGTACCGTGGTCGACGCCGATGATTTGATGGAGGAAATGGTGGTTGAAGCGGAACGTCAAACGACGTCATTAGGGAAGATAGAGGGTTGGGATGAGAAAGAAACTAAACGCCTGTTTGAAATGATCGGCCTTGGTGCTTTAAAATTCTTCCTCTTGAAAGTTGATCCGAAGAAAAAGATGTTATTCGATCCCAATGAGTCGATCCAATTGCAAGGATTTACCGGACCTTTCATTCAGTATACTCATGCGCGAATCCGTGCTATAATCAGAAAGGCTGAAAGCCAATCGGTATTGCCGTCTGCTGCCGATCTTAAGTCGGTGACTTCGCTGGAGCCATCCGAGCGCGATGTATTAAGCATATTGAGCCTGTTTGAAAATAAGGTGAGAGAAGCTGCCAAGGAATATTCTCCTGCCGTTATCGCTAATTATGCGTTCGAGCTTGCAAAGGAGTACAATAAATTTTACCAGAACATTCCTATTTTCAGTGAAGCGGACCAGGCAAAACTGAAATTCAGGATCGCATTTTCGGGAGCTGTTGCTGACACCATTCGAAAAGCAATGGGATTGCTCGGTATCACGGTGCCGGATAAAATGTGATTGCCGTGAACCTAAGTTTGTAGCATTTGGTTTTTCGAATAGTCCATGGTCGATGGTCCATAGTCCATTGTTGGACGGACAATGGTTTGAAAGTCAGTATTCCATAACTTGATTGCCGATAGTTAGAAGTTGATAAATTTAATAGTCCAACAAACTATCTACTATTGACTACTCCACGTGCGACCAATAAATCATCGACCATGCACTAACTAACCATCGACTATTGACCATGGACCATGGACTAACCACCTATTGACTATTTAAATAAACACCCATATGAAATCACTCTTACTTCTTTCTGTCCTACTACTCACTACCCCTATGGTTTCGATTTATGATTTTAAAATGGTGGCCCTGGACGGCGCCGAGATAGACCTTTCACAGTACAAAGGAAAGAATTTGCTCATTGTTAATGTTGCATCAAAGTGTGGCTTCACACCGCAGTATGCTGACCTACAGAAATTGCATGAGCAGTTTGGAGGGAAAATAACGGTCCTGGGTTTTCCAGCAAATAACTTCGGCTCACAGGAACCAGGCTCAAGCCTTGAGATTGCGGAATTCTGCGAAAAGAACTACGGCGTAACCTTCCAGATGTTTGAAAAGATATCGGTGAAAGGCGATGATCAGCATCCGCTTTATAAAGCGTTGAAGGAACAAACAGGACAAGAGCCAGGTTGGAACTTTTGCAAGTACGTTGTGAAAGCCGACGGGACAGTGAAGTTCTTTCCTTCAAATGTCAGTCCGCTGGATAAACAGATCGTGAATGAGATTAACTAGTCTTTTTTTAGTTATTGCTGTTGCCGCGATGGGGTTAGCTTCTTTTATTTCCAGTAAATTCTCCTACGGCCGGAAGGCCCTGGTGCAGCAATCCATTTATGATTTTAAGATCCCCGCGTTAAACGGTGACACTATAGATTTTTCGCAGTATCGGGGGAAACATTTATTGATTGTAAATACAGCATCCAAGTGTGGCTATACGCCGCAGTATGCAGACCTTGAAAAGCTTCATGACGATTATGGAGGCAACGTCGTCGTCCTCGGTTTCCCCGCAAACAATTTTTTATGGCAGGAACCAGGCTCGAACGAGGACATAGCCTCATTTTGTGAAAAGAACTATGGTGTGAGCTTTCAGATGTTCGAGAAGATTTCAGTGAAAGGAAGGAGCAAGCATCCGCTGTATAAATGGCTTGAGGCAAAGACCGGCGAAACACCGTCGTGGAACTTCTGCAAATACGTTGTAAGCAAAGATGGAAAGGATGTAAAGTTTTTTTCATCAAGTGTCAAACCGTTGGATGATAAAATCCTTAGCCTCGTTACTGAATAGTCCATAG
>DATHIE010000298.1:0-8967 GCA_035316905.1 Chryseolinea sp.
GACGCCATAGTCCCCAGCATTCGCGTTGCATAACTTGAGGTGAACTCCCTCGCCGCGCCCAGTTGGCGAAGGACTAAACTTTCCTGTTTTTTAGGTGAAATAGAAAATCGTTCATACACAAATTGTTGGATGGATCCCAGAAGTTTTGTGGAGCGTTCGCGGATGACGGGAAGGTCTTCAATAAAGACCGCAATTTGCCAGGCGCCAACTCCTAAAATAATCAGCAAGGAGATCGTCACTATCAGCGTACAGATCGTGCTCGACCAGATCCGTCCCGTTTTTTTATCCAGCCTTCGGCATAAAGGAGCCAAAAGCATGGCAAAAAGTGCACCCAGGAACAGCGGCGTTAGTAGCGGCTGTCCAAAGTATAGCACTACAGTGACGAGCACCAACAACAGGAGGTACAGGTTGGTCCGCTCGAGTATAAGTTTCAGTGGCATATCTTGCACACAACGAGAAGCGTACCAGAATATGCAAGAACGGCCTAAAACTTATTGGTATGCATATAGATCATTAGAGAATACATTGCAATTTCACCATCTACGGTTTGGGTGTAGACTTTCTGTATTTTGAGGTCCGCTGATCTTTGATCACGCCTTTCCAGTTGAGTCCGAATGCAAAATCGTAGGTGTTGCCTTCGCCGTCAACGTAACTCTTCATGTCGTGTGGGGCATCTTCAAATTGGGCCTCAACTGTCTCCATATCTGCCGGCATTTGTATGGGCAACAGCGCCGAAGGCTCCGCTGCACCGGTAATCAATTCCATTAGTGCCTGATCCTGAACACCGAAGTGAACCATTAACGCATTTGCATTTTTTTCAAACTCAGCGACAACGGTAGGATTAGCCATATTTAGAAAGACAATTACTGGCTTGCCATTCATTTTTCTATAGGTATCGTTGACCATTCCTAGATCAGTAATATTTATTGCTTTGGCACTCTTTCCTTTATAGGTCCGGTTGGTAAAACTTTCAAGAGGATCGCCACCGGCCATACTGGTAGCCCTGGCATTTTTCGCCGTGTATTCGTTGTACTGCAAATTGATCGGCACATAACCGGAGCCGCCGTTGTTTACATCTTCTTTGCTGTAACCACCTCCGGAATTTGGACTATTAATAAAGGCAAACGCAACATCAGCCTGAGTAGGGTCATCCGTAACTTTGAAATACTTCTTTATGATATTCAAGTTAACGGGATAGTCCAGCTTCTCCGGGATCTCCATGCCGAGAAAATTCCTTCCTGCTGGAGTAAATTTCTTGGGTATATATACTGTGATATCTTTTTTCAACGGTAAAACTTTTCCTTTGTTCTTAAGCATCACCACGGATTTTAGTTGGGTTTCAAATCCCGCCTTCATGAATTGCGGGCTTCCCACAGTGCTCTTGGATTCGGTAACATTAGAATATGGATTCTCAAAAAGCCCTGTCCGGAAAATGTTCTTCAACAGGCGTACCGCTGATTGTTCCATACGTTCCCTCATCGACTTTCCTCCATGTTCCTTAACGCCCATACTATACGCCTCGATGACTGGCCCCGCTTCGTTATTCCCACCGAACTGGTCGACACCAGCCATCAATAGTTTATAATGTCTCTCTGCAACTGATAGTTTTTCAACACCCCATGGTTTCCCGGTCAGGAAGACATCTACGGTAGCCTCATCACTTGTGATATTCCAATCGGTGCAGACCACTCCATCGTACTTGTATTTCCCTCTCAAAAGGTCTTTGATCAGGTAAGCATTGTAGCTGTTACCAACGTTCTCGTTATTTTTAGTATCCTGGTTCAGAGAGACTGTGTAATACGGCATTACCGCAGATGCCACACGCGTCTTTCCCTCAAGTTTAAAAGCCCCTTCTGTAAATGGAATCAGATGCGTATCGAATTTATTACCCGGATAGACCGCGTACTTTCCATATCCATAGTGAGCATCTCTTCCTCCCTCGCCGGAGCCGCCACCCGGCCAGTGTTTAACCATAGCATTGACACTTCCGAATCCCCAACCATCTTTAATTTCCTGAGGCCCCGAAGAAGTCTGAAATCCATCTGTGTAACTTCGTGCCATATCAGTTGCTAGTTGTGGGTCTTCTCCAAAAGTTCCGCTCACACGCATCCATCTGGGATCAGTAGAAAGATCGATCTGCGGTGACAATGCAGTGCTGATACCAAGCGCCCGATATTCAGCCGCTGCTATACGTCCGAAGTTCTTGACTAACATAGGATCAAATGTCGCTGCCAGTCCCAATGGTCCGGGCCACATGGAAATTCGGCCCCCAGCTCCCTCGTTATACTCAGCACTGGCATCCGTGCCATGGCGTGGATCGGAACTGTTGTTCGCCGGGATTCCAAGACCTAATCCTTCGACAAGCGCCTGAACGTTATTGTTCCATTCCGCAGCTATTTCCGGGCTTTGAACAGAAGTAATTAACACATGCCTCACATTGTCTTTTGTGAGAAAATCTTTTTGTTGATCAGACAAGTCCGATGCTTTCAATCCGCTTTCGGCAAACGGCTTGCCACTGTAGGTTGCAGCCATGAACCCGCGCGATGCGGCTGGAATTGATTGATGACGGCTGTAGAGCATAAGGCCCGCGATCTGTTCAACACTCAGCTGGGCGGCAAGATCTTTCGCGCGCTCATCCCATGACAATCGCCAGTCTTCATATTTGTCCAGTTTGCCATTTTTGTTGAGGTCCTTAAAGGCAAATCCATCAACCGTTAATATCTTCACTCCTGAGGCAGCCGAATATCCCAGGGTCTGACCTCCTTTGTTTGCTACGATAGAAACATTGCCTGATTTTGTTTCGGTCCACTTTTGGGCGTTTGCATGGTTAGAAAGCATTGCAACCACTGCAATAATCAGAATGATATTTTTTTTCATAAAAATCTATTTTGGGCTTTTAGATCGGGGAGTACACTGTTAAAATTGAGAAGTCAAAGATAGGGGTTATTCGTAATGCGTACCATCTACACATTGCATATTGGATAGATGATGCTGATCCTTCGACGAAAGACTAATCAGGCTCGATCGTTAATGGGAGGAACGAGTTACTGGCGCCAGATCTTTGACATTCGCATTTTTAATGGCAAAGTAGAGGATCACGACAAAACACGCGGCCGGGACAAGGTAGGCCAGCTGCATATTGGATACATCCGAAACCCGCCCCATGATCACTGGAAACACTGCACCTCCCACGATAGACATAATGACAAGTGAGGCTCCCTCCTTAGTCCGTCCACCCAGGCCGCTAATGCTTAGCGAAAAGATCGTTGGGAACATAATGGACATAAAGAATTCCACGCCGACCAGGGCATAAATGGAAAACATTCCATCAAGCATTACTGACGCGATCAACAACACAATGTTGGCGAACGAATAAATTGCAAGTAGCCGTGGGGCAGATATATAATTCAAGAGGAAAGTTCCAACGAATCGGCCAACCATAAAACCCAAAAGGGCTATAAATAATAAGAACGCCGCGGCTTTTTCCTCGACGCCTGCAACTTGATATGAAAAACGAATGAAAAAACTACTAACGCATACCTGAGCACCCACGTAAAAAAACTGCGCGATCACACCGAGCATCAGATTCTTTTCTTTCCAGATCGATCCGGCATGCATATGATCAACCTTTTCCACGATATCGGGAAGTTTCGTTCTCCATAAAAATATGGCCACCATTAAAACAACGAGACCGATCACAATGAATGGCATCTGAACAGCAGTAGCCTCCATGCTCAAATATTCGTTCATCTGCAGGGGTGACATCGCGGCTTCTTCCTGTTCTGTTAGGTTTATTCCAGATAGAATAAAATTACGGCCGGCGAGTGGAGCAATCATCGCGGCCAATCCGTTAAAAGACTGCGCGAAGTTGATACGTTGCGTTGCTTTATCCGGATCGCCCAGAACTGTTATGTACGGATTAGCTGCAGTCTCAAGAAATGTGAGGCCACAAGCGATAATAAAAAGCGCCGTGAGGAAAAAAACAAACGAACGTGTTTCGGCCGCCGGAAAAAACAAGAATGCACCTAAGGCAAATAACAACAGCCCGGTTAGGATACCTCCTTTATATCCAAAACGTTCCATAAAACGACCGGCTGGTATCGCCATTACGAAATAGGCAAAAAATGTTGCTGAATCGATTAATGCCGATTCAAAATCGCTTAGCTGACAGGCTTTCTTCAAGTGCGGGATGAGTATAGGATTCAGGTTGATCGCAAGTCCCCAGAGAAAAAACAATGAGGTTATCAGTACGATAGCAAAGCGGGCTTCATTCTTACTCATGCTCGATAAAATTTCGAATGTTGTTAACCGACAAGGTATATGATTTTATAGAAATATGTCTAGTCAATGACGGTTCAATCTTTTTCCCAGTCCGCCCGCAAGCGCACATAGTCTCTCCATATGCGAACAAGACGGCTTTGTCCAAACCCTATTTTACCCCTGCGAAGCGCATTTTCGTATGGCATACAACTTGTCATACGCAGCTGAATCCAACAAGTAGGGTTATGATAAAAAACTATTTAAAGATCGCATTCCGCAGTATCACCCGAAGCACCGGCTACTCGGTAATTAATATCGGCGGACTCGCTGTAGGCATGGGTGTTACCATGCTGATAGGCATGTGGATCTACGATGAAATATCGTTCAACTCCTATCACAAGAATTATGAAAGAATCGGCGAGATCTTTCAACACCAATCTGCAAGTACAGGGGAGATCACTACCGTGATGAGCGGCTGCGGTCCGCTGGGCGCGGAACTCAAAGCAAACTATAAAAACGATTTCAAGCGTATCGTAAGGATGTGGTGGGAAAGCAATCACACACTTTCCATCGATGATCATAAAGTCTCTCAGAATGGAACATTTATGGACGGTGAAGTTTTGGAAATGCTTTCACTGGAAATGACTCACGGTGATTGGACAGCATTGAAAGACCCAGCATCGATAGTACTGTCACAGTCAGCAGCAACCGCCCTCTTCGGCACCGCCGATCCTATCAACAAAATGATCCGTGTCGATAACGCAATGGACTTAAAAGTTACCGGCGTTTATGAAGATATTCCAAACAACTCCCGCTTCCATTCTTTACAATTTATTTCCACTTGGGAGTATTTCGTCGCAGCCAACAGTTGGATGAAGGATGAAGAGAACAAATGGGCAAATGCCCTCACTACTTTTGTCGAGCTTCAGCCAAATGCTACATTCGAAGGAATGTCGGCCAAAATTCAGGACATTAAATTCAACAGACTTACGAAAGAAGAAGCATTGAGGGAAAACCCCAAGCTCTTTATTCAACCTATGAGCCGTTGGCACTTATATTCTGAATGGGAAAATGGAAAAGAAACACGCGGTAGAATCCAATTCGTTTGGCTTTTTGCAACCATTGGTCTTTTTGTGTTACTGCTTGCATGCATCAACTTCATGAATTTAAGCACCGCACAGTCGGAGAAGCGCGCACGTGAAGTTGGTATCCGGAAATCAATTGGATCTGCACGAACACAACTGATCTGGCAGTTTCTCACCGAATCGTTTATGGTAGTACTGTTTTCGTGGTTTGTCGCAATAGCATTAGTTGGTTTTATGTTGCCGTCGTTCAACGAACTCTCGGGCAAGAAGATGACATTACCTTGGCAAAGCCCCGGATTCCTGATCGTCAGCCTTCTTTTCATCGCGATCACGAGCCTTTTGTCAGGAAGTTATCCTGCACTATTCCTGTCGTCGTTTCAACCGGTGAAAGTATTGAAGGGGACGTTCAAAGCAGGCAAGTTTGCGTCTCTTCCGAGAAGGATCCTTGTTGTCGTCCAGTTTACAGTCTCAATAGTACTTATCATCGGTACGATCATCGTATGGCAACAAGTACAGTTCGCAAAGGATCGGCCCATTGGTTATACACGCGAGGGTTTGATCATGGTCAGGAAATCCAGTCCGGAACATTGGCAAAACGCGGAGACTTTACAGCAGGAGATATTGGCAAGCGGCGGCGCTATTGGGGTAGCTGAGTCTGCAGGTCCACCAACAGCAGTATGGTTCAATAATACAGGTTTCAGCTGGAAAGGCAAGGATCCAAATATGCATGATGATTTTGCAAACCAGGCAGTAGCCCACGACTACGGAAGGACTATGGGTTGGGAATTTTCACTAGGTCGCGATTTCTCAAGAGATCGGGTCACGGACTCAAGCGCCCTTGTCTTAAACGAGGCGGCTGTAAAATTTATGGGATTGGCTGATCCTATAGATGAGGAGATCACCTGGCAGGGCAAAAAGTATCATGTGATAGGTGTAATCAAAGACATGATCATGACGTCACCGTACGAACCCGTGAAGCAGACCATTTTCCGATTGATCCCTTTTCAAGGGCTTTGGATCAATATACGGTTGAATCCACAAATGAGCCCGAGTGAGTCCATAGCAAAGATCGGCAAGGTCTTTCAGGTTCTTACGCCTGCTACACCATTCCAGTACAAATTTGTAGACGAAGAGTACGCTATGAAGTTTGCCGGTGAAGAACGCATCGGAAAGCTTGCAACCGTCTTTGCGTCGCTAGCAATTTTTATCAGTTGTCTGGGTTTGTTCGGTATGGCTTCGTTCGTCGCCGAGCAACGCAAGAAGGAGATCGGTATCCGGAAGATTCTTGGCGCATCTGTGGCAAACCTGTGGAAGATGCTTTCCCTGGAGTTCATAGCATTGGTAGGCATCTCATGTATAATCGGTATCCCCATCGCCTGGAGTTATCTGTCGCGATGGCTAGCGGAATATGAATATCATACAGAGATATCCGTGTGGGTGTTTGTGGCGACCACCGCCGGCGCATTGCTAATTACCTTACTCACGGTCAGCTTCCAAACCATAAAAGCGTCGATCATCAATCCGATTAGTTCGTTGAGGTCGGAGTGAGGGAGTAGTAAGTAGTAAGTAGTAAGTAGTAAGTAGTTAGTAGTTAGTAGTAAGTAGTGCATCAATCTTGCAATGGTGCTTGAAATTAATGGTCATTCAATCTCAACTTCGGAGATCGAGACCGGACTATTTCATCTAAGCTTTTTCAATTCCTTCTTAAGTTGGTTTCCAGCCTTTTTTGATTCTTTTCCGATTTCTTCTGAGTTATCCTTTATCTCCTTACCCAACTTTTTAAATTCATCCTTCAATTCCTTCATCCATATTCTGAACTTAAATTCAGCTTTAACTTTCTTAAATTCATTTTCGGCCGTATTGTATACAATAGCCTGCCCTCGTTTTACTTTTTCGCTATGCGTCTTCGTTTTCAGTTCCACGATACCCTCTTCAACTTCCACCTCCAATTGCTCTGCTTGCGACCTGACATTGAATTCCGTTCCCAGCACCGTTATCTCCCCATTTTGCGATTTTACAACAAAGGGCGATTCTCCTTCAACTACACTAAGAAAAACCTCCCCCTGAACTTCTAACGTTCGCGGGCTAAACTCTTTATCATAATCGACTGCACTATTATGGTTCAGGAACGCAAGGGAACCATCCGGTAATTCCACGACCTCAAAATTATCCTCGGTCTCAACGCTGACGCTGGAACACGATGATAATACCATTAACGACGCAGTGAAAAAGAAAATGAATGTTGTTTGCAGGTTGATCATGTTTTTCCAGGTCTAATTTCGTTGTCGCTTGGTCATGGGTGCACAAAATTAACTGGAATTTCTCAAGACTTGGAGGAGTTAGGAGTTAGAAGTTAGGATTTAGGAGTTATTGTCCAGCCCTGCTTTCCAAATACTTTGTCGGAGACTGTGCTTCTGGCGTACCAGAATTAAAGGAATACAATATGATAAACGATTTGGTGTATTATAAAAAAACTAATTGCAGTTACATAGGGTTGATATGTCTTACCATTTTCTCTGTCGTAAAACAATAAACCAGCAAGTATTAAGTAGATAATTAAGTATTGGATATTTTGTGTAAACAATTCGCTCCAACCTAACAAGATTGGCCCAATTCGTCCAACTGTTGGACCTAAAAAAACCAAAGTGGTTGCGATCATGTATCGCATGTGTTTTGAGCTTATTTTTTTGTAGTATACTGCAAGGGAATAAAATATGATTAATAAAAAACTGTCTGCTAACGAGAAGAATAAATTCTTTGGATTATCCGAGTTAGCGGTTCTTATTATTTGAGGAACAAATGATAAGATAAGTAATGGAAATACAATATAAGAGACTTTGCCTACTTTCCGGTGAAGTGCAAATTTCTTGTTTACTATTAAAAAAGGCTGGACAATTAGTATTCCAGTCCATACTAATGCAATGAAAGCGTGTATATGAATAAAAGGGGTAATATTTTCTTTAAAGTTTGGGAATTGAACAATGTAGGTTTTGTAAAATCCGGCAATTGTTAAGGGAATCAGCAAAAGGAAAAAGTATCCAAGGTACCTATATGATTTGTCCATTTATGAATACTGTCTGTTCAAATTATAGTAAAGATGGTTAACATTGCCTACAAGGCGTTTTGCTTTAAGGTAACGAATGGTTGGATCCAAGCTAATGATTTTTAAGCAAACCGTGACGGGATTAATTTTGGGTTAGCGTAATGGATGTCGACTAATAGGATGTGAGCGTGGGGGTTCACGAATGTCCAATATCGAACTCCGAATGTCGAATGAAACATCACCACGTACTACTTACCATTACTTCAGCGTTTCCACAGAAACCTTTGCCTTCAACACATCCTCCTTATAAAAAGCAGCGGGCCTGAGTTTCTTTTCAGAAAAAAGTTTAAGCTGATCACCGCGATGTGGCGATCCGGCCTGACTTGAGTTACCATAACTCAAGAGAACATTCGCTTTTATTCGATCTCCGAATTCAATAATACCTACCCAACTATCTCCACCCATTATATTCCCGTCACGTCCCCATGACACACGAAATACACCGAAAAAATCGTCAGCGCCGTTTGCAGGCAAATTGATGTCGTTCATTTTTAAGCGCATGACGTCTCCCCAAGGGAC
>DATHIE010000299.1:0-4486 GCA_035316905.1 Chryseolinea sp.
CCAGTCAGCCACAGATTTTTGAGAACAGCCTGGTGTCAACCTACGTCAACGCGAAGGCGCTTCGCAAGATAACCAATGGAGAAAATGTGGTCATTGAAACGGAACAGGTGGGTAAGCTGGAGTATTTTGTATCCTATGCAAGTCTTAAAGCACCACTAACCGGCAAACTGATCGGGATCCTTGCAATTCCATTTTTTCAGTCTGCGCACTCTATGGAGAAAGTGCAAATCAACATTCTCGCAAACATTCTCAACATTTTCGCGTTGATATTCATCGCGCTGGTGATCCTTTCTTACTTTGTTTCTTTATGGCTGACATTTCCGTTGAAGTTCATCACCCAATCCCTTCAACGCACATCACTCACAAAGGTCAACCAGCCATTGAAGTGGAAAGCTGATGATGAAATCGGATTGATGGTGAAAGAGTACAACCAAATGCTTTATAAGTTGAGTGAAAGCAAGGCAGAGCTGGAACAGAACCAGCGCGAGCGTACATGGCGCGAGATTGCGCAACAGGTGGCCCACGAAATCAAAAATCCTCTTACACCAATGAAGCTCACGTTGCAGCAGCTTCAGCGTTCGGTTGAAACAAATACTAATACCGCGGAGAAGACCGGGAAAGCTGTATCAACGCTACTCAACCAGGTAGATAGTTTAAACGATATTGCTTCATCCTTCAGTACGTTCGCTAAAATGCCTGAACCCGTTATACAAAAGCTTGAGCTTGTATCCGTGATTAAAAGAATCGTGTTACTCCACAGCCAGTCAGGTGATCTAAGTTTCAATTCGTTAGTCAAAGAGGCATTTGTTCTCGGTGACGAACAATTGCTGGGAAGAACGTTTTCAAATATAATATTGAATGCGTTTCAAGCGACACGGCCGGGCCATCCGCAGGAATTGAGCATCACCCTTGAGCGCAAGGAGGGAAAATATGTGCTGACTTTTAAAGACAATGGAAAGGGGATTGAACCTCACATAGCTGAGCGCATCTTCCTTTCACATTTCAGTACAAAGAAGTCAGGATCAGGACTCGGCCTCGCTATTGCAAAGCAGGCAATTGAACAAATGCAGGGAAGGATTTGGTTTGACACCATTGTGGGAAAAGGGACAACCTTTTATATTGAGTTACCAGCCATCCAATAATGTTAGAAAGCTACGGTATGCATATTGGTCGCTTTTATGAAAAACCGTTCATGAGGATCTCTTTAATTATTTTCTTCGCATGTTGTTGTATCGACACGTTCTCGCAGAACGTTGAGGCGGATAGTCTTAAAAGATTGCTGACAACCACCACGGACAATGCAGACAAGATTCAGATCCTTGAAGGACTAAGTTATGCTTATCTGGCTACCTCTCCCGATATCGCCATGAAATTTGCAAATGAAGGACTTGAGCTCGCGACAAAGACAAACAATATTAAGGGGCAGGCGATCTGTTTGCTGGCCTTAGGTAATGTATTTCACACGGTCGGCGACTATGTAAAGTCATTAGAAATGAACTTCAAAGCCCTTGAGCTGAAGCAAGCGCTGAAGGACCAAAACTTTGCTGTGAATTACTTCAACATTGCAACCACATACTCGGACCAAGAGGACCATCGCGACGCGATTACTTACATTTTCAAAGCAAAAGCTGAGGACGAAAAAGCAAATGACAGTATCGGTATAATGTATGATCATTATAGTCTTAGCGCAGTTTATTTGAGGATGCATTACGAGGATTCTGCATTGTATCATGGTGATCGTGCCTATGAATTGGCGAAAATATTGAATGATCGGAATCTCATGCCGGCGATCCTGAATAATTTTGGAGAGATATACCTGGAGAGAAAAGAGCTTGCGTCAGCAGATAAATATTATCATGAAAGCATCCCTTTGGCGATGGCCATAAATGATGTCCAGGTTTTATCAATGGACCTGTTGGGATTAGCAAAAGTCTACAACGATACCCATAGGCCGGACTCCGCGGTTCATTATGCGCGACAGGCGTTGGCTATTAGCAATAAAAACAATTTTCTTAAGGAGGCACACATGACTGCGGATTTCCTTAAAGACGTGTTCAAAAGCACGGGCAAGTTTGACAGCGCCTTGAAATACATGGAACAAAGTATGGTCTCCAGGGACAGCCTGAATAGTGTTGAAAAAGTGAAGAAGGTTCAGAACCTTAGGTTGCAGGAACAGGAACGGCAGCATGACATTGAAGCTTCAAACCTGCGATTGCAGAATACGATCCGGTTTTACAGCGTACTGACGGCATCCCTTGTCTTCCTTGTTATTGCAGGATTATTGTGGCGGAACAACAGGCAACGAAAGAAATCCTACGCGGAGCTTGAAAGTCAGAAAATGAAAACTGAAGAGGCTTATGAAGAGCTAAAATCCACGCAGACGCAGCTTATTCATTCTGAAAAGATGGCTTCCTTGGGTGAGCTTACAGCCGGAATCGCCCATGAAATTCAAAACCCGTTGAATTTTGTCAATAACTTCTCCGAGTTGAATCGGGAGCTCATTGAAGAATTGAAATCCGAAATCACGTCCGGGGAGACAACGCGTATGCTGACAACACTGACAAACCTCAGCGAAAATGAGGAGAAAATAATGCATCATGGTAAGCGCGCGGATTCAATTGTGAAAGGCATGTTGCAGCATTCACGGGTAAGTGGAACACAGAAAGAACTCCTGGACATAAACGTTCTTGCTGATGATTACCTTCGGTTAGCTTACCACGGTTTAAGAGCAAAGGATAAATCGTTTAACGCGAAGTTCGAAACGGACCTGGATAACAATATCGGAAAGGTGTCGGTGATTCCTCAGGAAATTGGCAGAGTAATCCTGAATCTTGTGAACAATGCATTTTATGCCGTATCTGTAAAAAGAAACCTGAACCTGCCGGGCTATGAACCAATTGTTAAGATTAAGACAGAAAGTATGGGAGATGAGGTGTTGATCTCTGTTATTGACAATGGTGTCGGCATGTCAGATAAAGTAGCTGCCAAGATTTTTCAGCCTTTCTACACCACTAAAGCGCCTGGGGAGGGCACGGGTTTGGGCTTGAGCCTTAGCTATGATATCATTAAGGCTCACAACGGAAAGATCCAGGTGAAGACGAAGGAAGGAGAGGGTACTGAATTTATCATCACGTTGTCAAAGCTTTAGGGTGTTGAAGTGAGTTTAATCGTTTCTTCAAACATGGAGTCAGTTCGTTTTTGATGGTCGCGGATATTTTTACATGACTCTTTGGGGTTCCTTGCGTACCTCTCTTCGTTGCGGTGAAAATATTGGATCACAACTCATCTTCACCACCATCATCTGATCTGTTGCGATTGTTTTGTTTTTCTTTATCGCGGTTCAGGCGGTAGGTAAAGGAAATTGTGAATTGGCGAGGTCTCCCCTGAAATTCGGAATTTGAATAGTACCCCTGTGTGTCAATTATAGATCTTCGCTTCCGGCTATTCATGAGGTCGCGAACGCCCGCAGTAATGGTTCCTTTGCCATTGAAGACATCACGAGACAAGCCGAGGTCGATGGAGTAGATTGAGAGATCCTTCCCCTGAGGCGTTATCCGAGGTGCCCGGTAGTTATAAGAGATTTGAAAGTCCAGGTTTTTGAAGAACGTCATCCTGGAGGTGGTCCTCGTGGTCCAGGTGTATGTATCACTGTAAAGTTGTTCATCTTCATAAGATCCTTCGGTGATAGCACGGTAGAAATTTGCATTCGTGTTAAGCTTCCACCAGTTCATGATGGAAAGTGAAAAATTGAATTCAACGCCGACTGCATTTTCGCTCGCCATATTGATGGGGATAACCTGTGCAACGCCGTCTGTGGGTGGATCGGTAATGCGTCGAATCACATCCGTGCGATGTCGGTGATACACGCTTGATAGCAAAGATGCCGTCTTCCAGTTTGCCAGGTATCCGACTTCATATGAATCGGTATACTCAGGCTTTAGATTTGGATTGCCCACGAAATATACGCGCGGATCCCTGAAGTCAGAGAACGGAAGAAGGTTCCTAAAATCTGGACGGCTGATGCGACGACTGTAGCTCAGCTGTAGGGTATTTTTGTTATTAAATTCGTACGACAATGCGGCGGTCGGAAATAAATTGAAATAGTTCTGTTTGTTCATCTCGCCAGTTACTAACAATTCTGTAGTGATGTCTGATAACTCGCCGCGAAGTCCTCCCTGTACAGAGAACTTATTAAGCTTCGTATTCAGCATGAGATATACTGCACTGATGTTTTCGGTGTACACCATGTTATTTGTAAACGCATCGAACGGTATCCAATTCATCTCGTCGTCTTGCTGTTCCAGGCTGAATTCATTCTTAATGATCCTGCGTGTGGATTTCACGCCGGCCTCAAGTTTGGTATTCTCGCCAAGAGGATGGATGTAGTCCGACTGAAAGAGAAAAGTTTCTTCCTTCGCGTTGTTCACCCCACGTTGAAGCAATGGCACATTGCCATTTACCGATTGGGTGTAGTCGGTATTCTCAT
>DATHIE010000300.1:0-4033 GCA_035316905.1 Chryseolinea sp.
GGTACGTTCAGCAGATCGATAACAGTGTTCGTGCAATCAAGAATTCTCTTGAGGTAGTGAAGGAGCTGGCGCTGGGCAGAACGGCAGTTGGCACCGGGCTGAATACGCCGAAAGGTTATGACGTACTTGTTGCGAAAAAGATAGCTGAGCTCACGGGACATCCATTCATAACAGCGCCCAATAAATTCGAGGCTCTGGCCGCACATGATGCAATGGTCGAATTATCATCTGCCTTGAAAAGGTCGGCAGTGTCATTGATGAAAATCGCCAACGACGTTCGTATGTTAAGTTCAGGTCCGCGCTGTGGCATCGGAGAGCTTATTATTCCCGACAACGAGCCAGGGTCGTCCATTATGCCAGGTAAAGTAAATCCAACACAGCCCGAAGCTCTCTCTATGGTTTGTGCTCAGGTGATTGGCAATGACGTCGCGGTTTCGATCGGCGGGGCTACCGGCCATTTTGAGCTCAATGTGTTTAAGCCTGTAATTGCTTCAAACGTACTTCAGTCGGCAAGACTGTTGGGGGATGCTTGTGTTTCCTTCAACGACAAATGCGCTGAAGGCATTGAACCTAACCATGCCGTTATAAAGCAGCATCTTGAAAACTCGCTGATGCTTGTAACAGCATTGAACACACACATAGGTTATGAGAACGCAGCGAAGATCGCCAAGAAAGCACATAAAGAAAATAAGACGCTGAGAGAAGCTGCAGTTGAGCTCGGACTACTTACGTCGGCACAGTTTGACGAGTGGGTAAAGCCTGAGAAAATGGTGGGCAGCATTGACTAGAGTAAGCATTTTAATAAAATATTTGTACCTTTAATATGATTTTTTAACCAACCCAAGAATGAAAAAAGGAATAATCTTGTTCTTCTGCATTGCGTTGATTGCTGCTTCAACGCAGAGTTATGCGCAGCTTTCTAAGAAAGAAAAGAAAGAATGGAAAAAGAAAGCAAAGAGTTATAAAAGTGAACCTGAAACACTGAAGCAACTTACCGAGGACAAACAGGCAGCGGATGCTTCTGTGGCTTCCTTGAACCAAAAGGTTACTCAGATGCAAGCGACGATCAGCGATAAAGACGCGAAGATCGCGCAGCTAGAAGACGAACTGTCTCAAATGAGAGGTCAGCTAACTGCAGCACGTGCCGAACTTGCTCAATTGAAGGAGAGCCCCGTTGTTAACTCAATGGATTTCTCGAAAGGAGTTGTGTTCAAGGTGCAGATCGGCGCATTTAAGAATAAGAATCTGGCTAAGTATTTTGAAAACAACCCGAACTTCGGAGGAGAGGCAAAAGACGGAGAGCCACAAAAACTTACAATCGGAATCTTCCGCGATTATTGGGAGGCCGACACATTTAAGAAATATATGCGTGAAATGGGCGTGAAAGATGCATGGATCGTACCCTACAAAGACGGTCAACGCGTCGAAATTAAGGATGTATTGGAAGGGGTAGTGAGTGAAAAACCCACAGAAAGCGCCAACTGACGCTGGAAATAAAATTCGTTACGAAAGGGCAGTGCCTACAGCACTGCCCTTTCGTTTATCTGGAATTCCAATTGAAAGTTAATTTTCTTAAGATTAATACTCCATTATTTTTGTGGCATGCGTTTGATCGTGCTTCTGGTTGCTTTGTTGGTTTGCGGGCCTGTATTTTCCCAGGTGCGCGTTTCCAAGCTAATTATAAAGGCCAAACAAGTATATCAATTAGAACAATCTGATATTCTAGTAGCCGATACCCTTATAATGATGGATTCTTCCACGTTGGTGTTAAACAAACTGAAACCAGAGAATTTTCTACGCGTGAAGTTTGCCCGCTTTGGAAATCATTGCGTTATCGATGGAAGTGGTATCGACGGACAACCGGGGAGAACCGGTACAGCTGGTAACACACCTACTGGCCCATGCCTCAACGGATCACCTGGAAAGGAGGGAACTCGCGGCCTGGACGGAACAAAGGCCCTAAATCTCTTTATGTATGTGGAGAGAGTTACCATAAGAGGGCAGCTTATTATTGACCTTGATGGCGGTAAAGGCGGCCGCGGCGGAAATGGAGGCAGTGGTGGAGGAGGGAGCCCTGGTACGATGCATTGCAACGGAGGAAACGGCGCGAACGGAGGCAAAGCAGGACCAGGTGGCAATGGCGGTAATGGCGGAGTACTTACGGTCACGATTTCGAGACCTCAAACTTTTAAGGATCTATTCCTGGCAAAGAAAGTTGTAGTAAGAAACCTGGGCGGTGACGCTGGGCCGTCTGGGCTAGGCGGCTACCACGGGGGCGCAGGACTTGGACCATCCAAAAAGAATGGAAAAGACGGGATTCCGGGAGACTACAACGCCCACGGAACTTCAGGTGAGAAAGGTAGTTTGGTAATACAAGCGAATTAAATTCATGGACAAAAGATGGTTGATGAAAGAAATTCCGGCTCACGACCGGATCGCAGAGCTTTCTAAAGCCATCAATATAAATTCGTACCTCTCATCAATTCTTTTACAAAGGGGAATAACCGATTTTGATTCTGCCAGAAACTTCTTTCGTCCATCACTAGATTCTCTTCATGATCCTTTTCTGATGAAGGGCATGAGCAATGCTGTCGCACGCCTGAAGCAAGCAATTGAAAACGAGGAAAAAATTCTGATTTATGGTGACTATGATGTAGATGGCACTACTTCCGTAGCACTAGTATACAGTTATCTGAACGGATTCTATTCAAACTGTGAGGTATACATTCCTGATCGAAACGCGGAAGGTTATGGTGTATCGCTTGTCGGGGTGGAATGGGCTGAAACAAATGGCTACACGCTGGTTATTGCACTGGACTGTGGTATCAAATCGGCAGAGCTTATACAAATCGCGAAATTAAAGGGTATAGATTTTATTGTTTGCGATCATCACTTGCCAGATGAATTTGTTCCCGACGCCGTCGCAGTTCTTGATCCAAAACAACACGACTGCGAGTATCCGTACAAGGACTTAAGTGGCTGCGGATTGGGTTTCAAATTCATGCAGGGTTACGCCCGAAGATACGGGGACGAAAGTATGCTCAATGAATTTCTTGATCTCGTTGCAGTGAGCATTGCGTCTGATATTGTTCCCATTACCGGGGAGAATCGGATCCTGACATTCTTTGGTTTGAAGAAGTTGAATGAAAATCCCATGCCCGGACTTAAGGCATTAAAAGATATTGCCGGACTTAAGAATGATCTCGATGTATCTGGTATTGTTTTTACACTAGGGCCGAGGATCAATGCTGCCGGCCGCGTTGCACATGGACGGAGCGCCGTTGACCTACTCGTTGCCGAGACTGAAACCGAGGCAAATGCGATGGCTGAGAAGATCAATCTTAAAAATGAGGTTCGAAAACAGTTCGACACCGATATTACGGAAGAGGCAATAGCAATGATCGAAGGCAACGAAGCGTTGCGCTCTGCAAAATCTACAGTATTATTCAAAAACACGTGGCACAAAGGCGTTATTGGCATAGTTGCTGCTAGATGTGTGGAGAAATTTTACAGGCCAACGGTGATCCTAACAGAATCAAATAATAAAATAACCGGATCTGCAAGAAGCGTTCATGGGTTTGATCTCTATAATGCAATTCTTGAGTGCAGCGACCTTCTTGAAAAGTTCGGCGGCCACAAGTATGCTGCAGGTCTAACCCTTGATATCGACAACCTCGAATTGTTTCAGAGAAAGTTTGAGGAGGTTGTCTCTTCATCGATCACAGAAGATATGCTTCGGCCGGTCATTGAACTAGACATGCCGTTACATCTCGACGTGATCTCTGCAAAGTTTCTTACGGTACTCAAGCAGATGGGACCCTTTGGCCCTGAAAATCAAAGACCCGTCTTTGAGGCATCGGGCATTTATGTTTTTAACTCGCTATCAAGTTTCAAAGACAGACATGTTAGGTTCCTTGCTGGTCAGAGGAAGAACGATAACGTCTTTCAGGCGGTGGGATTCGATTTGAGCGAACATTACAACCGGCTATCTAAAGGTGATGAATTTAAGATGGCGTTTACAATCGAAGAAAAT